>NZ_JACYVY010000011.1:0-194332 GCF_017151825.1 Staphylococcus sp. EG-SA-18 | reverse complement strand
ATATACATGTAACCACAAAAGATTTTTTTGCGATATATATAATTTGATAAATTAACCAACAACAATGTAAGATGTCACTTTGCTTAACTTGGCATCCTTTTTATGATTTTCAAATTCAAAAAAATGAGCAAAATGAATCTCTTTACCAGTTTTTAATATTTCAATACCATGCATGGAACCTAAGCACCCATGTGTGATGCTGGAATGGATATTGAGACTAGCAACCTGATTGTAATGATTAGATAGTTCTTGAATTAATATTTGAGGTCCGTATATGTCAAAGCGGCCAGGGACAGACCAAATAAATTCTGTTGTAACCAGTGAACGTAATAATTCAATATCTAATGCTGCTGTAGCAACTATAAAATCTATCATTTGTTGACGTTTAGGCGCATGATTGCATGACACATCTCCTGTTAACTTAAAAGGTAATGATGACTGAACTTCCGTTTTAAAATGTAGTTGGTGCTGAAATAAAGCTTGTTCCAATATTGATATAGCTTTAGGACCAACGCCATGCATCTCCATTAGAGATGACTTCGTATATTGTGATACTGCTTCTAATGTGTATATACCTTGTGAATTTAGCGCGCGTGTTGCAGGCTTTCCAATTTTAGGTAAAGTCATTTGTATCCATCCTTTATGTTGTATGGTAGTCTTTCTGGCAATATACCCTGATTTGTACAGAATTATTTATAAAATTAATATTGTTTAGTGGTTGGTGAATAAATGTGGGAAATATAAACAAAATGATATCTTTATCGAAATATTATTAGTAAAATCGTTATATTAGCATAACCAAGTGAGCGTAACATGTTAAAAATTTGGGAGAGTAAGGAGGTATGTAAGTGAATACAGAATATAAAAAAGGTATATTTTTAGCACTCAGTGCATACATTCTGTGGGGAATACTACCTATATATTGGCAGTTCGTTGATGAAATAGGCGCATTTGAAATTTTAGCCTTTCGTATTATATTTTCAGCAATATTCATGATTTTCATACTCGCGGTTGGACAAAAACAACGCAATGCATTTCAACGAGATATGAATCAATTGTTAGGCAAGCCCATTCAGCTATTAGCGATTGTCGTAGCAGGCTATGTCATTACATTAAATTGGGGTACATTTATTTGGGCTGTAACGAACGGTCACGTCCTACAAACAAGTTTAGGTTATTATATAAATCCACTTGTTAGCATTTTGCTCGCACTTATCTTTTTAAAAGAAAGATTCAATAAATTTGAATGGCTAGCTATTTTATTCGCATTCATCGGTGTATTATATATGACGCTCAAGATTGGAGAATTCCCAATCGTTTCTATTATATTAGCGTTATCCTTTGGTACATACGGATTATTGAAAAAAGTAGTACATATTGATGCCATCAGCAGTATTACGATTGAATGTATTGTTACCGCACCTGCTGGACTAATATACGTTATTTATTTATGGCAGCAACATCAGATGTCATTTGGATTGAACATGTCATCATTTTGGTTGTTATTTTCTGGTGCTATTACGGCAATACCACTAATCCTATTCTCAGCCGGGGCAAAACGTATTCCACTTTCGTTAATAGGATTTATTCAATACGTTGGACCAACAATAATGTTTGTACTCGGCATATTTGTTTTCAAAGAGCCTTTTAATATAGATCAATTAATTACGTTTATATTTATTTGGACAGGTATTGTGTTATATAGTCTTTCTCAATACATTAAATTGAAGAAACATCCGGTCGCAAAAACCCTATAAAATACGAGGAAAGATAATTATACGTGTTTTCAATATCCTTTGTGTCATGATAAGGTGAGACTGAGGTATGTGTGCAGTAACAGCGACAGCTGTATAAATTTGAAACATTAAATATGAAATAAATCACTTTCGTTGAATTCGCACTTAAAATGAATTTAAACGAAGGTGTTTTTAATTTCATGATTTATGAGGGCATACGTAATGTTAATCAACGAAGCGCGTTTATACAGAAATGTATTTTCTGTGATGTTACGCAATGATTTAAAGCGTTATATAGATTTTTAGTGAAGCACGCAATGATTTAAAGGATAAACGTATTTTAAAAAGGGAGTCTTGATTTAGCAAAGGTTGATTTTAAATACAAATTAAAAAGCGCCCAAATCAATGAGATTCGAGCGCTAATTTAAATATTTTAAAATATACCAATTACTTTCATCCAAAGTGATCCTAAACCAATCCAGATAATAAAGTAGACGAAACCTAAGATCAAGTTCATTGTCCACCAACGTTTTTGAGTCACGTAACCTGAAGAGAATAGAATCGGCGCTGGGCCACTACTATAGTGTGTTGTTGAAGCTAATAGGTTACCGAAGAAACCTAACATTAATGCACTGAATAATGGTGGTGCACCGGCTGCGATGGCAACGCCTAGTAATGCTGCATACATCGCACTGATATGTGCTGTAGAACTTGCAAATAAGTAATGTGAATAGAAGTAGAACAATATTAAAATGACCAGTACTATAGGCCAGCTTAAGCCACCAAGACTTGTAGCAATGGATTTACTTAACCAAGGAATAAATCCAAGCTTGTTTAATTGGTCGGCCATTAACACTAATACTGAGAACCATACTAATGTGTTCCAAGCACCTGTTTCGTTTAAAATGTCTTGCCATGTTAAGACGCCTGTCAATAATAACAATGCTAACGCAATAAAGGCCGTTAAAGTTGCATCAATATGAATGAAACTTCCGACAATCCATAGTGTTAACGCAACGACAAAAATACCAATCATAAATTTTTCAGCTAAAGCGATTTTACCCATAGTCGCTAATTCATTTTCAGCCCAACTCTTAGCATTTGGTGTTTCTTTAACAGTTGGTGGATAAATTTTATAAATAATAAAAGGTACAACAATTAAGGAAATAAGTCCAGGAACTAAAGCAGCTAGGAACCAATTCATCCATGTAATGTGAACATTAGATGTGCTAGATGCTAAATTTTGTGCAAGGGGGTTACCGGCCATTGCAGTTAAAAACATAGCCGCAGTAATTAAATTACCTTGGAATTCTGTGAAAACAAGAAATGCACCCATTTTGCGTGCTGATCCGTCTTTCGGTTTCGAACCAAATGATTCAGAAAGTGATTTGATAATTGGGAACATGATTCCACCGGCACGCGCGGTATTACTTGGTGTAGCAGGCGCTAGAATTAAATCTACACCGACGATAGAATATGCTAAGCCTAATGTTTTTTTACCAAATAATTTGACGAAATGAAGTGCGATACGTCTACCAAGACCTGTTTTCACAAATCCTCTCGAAATGAAAAATGCCATAGCAATTAACCAAATGCTATTATTACCAAAACCAGCGACAGCCGTTTTCATGTCAACAATGCCAACGAGTACCATGATTGTAAATCCAATTATAGAGACGGCCCCAATTGGCATCGGTTGTGTAATACAAGCAATGATTGTCGCGACGAATATTGCGAACATATACCATGCTGTTGGATCCACAGCATCCGGTTTAAAAGGTGTAAGTGCCCAAATAAGGAGACCTACAACGATAGGGAGTATAAACTTACGATATTTAACCGTGTTTTCCATGTTAAAACGTCCTTCTTTCTATGTTTTATACATATTTCAATTTAAGAATAAAGCTAACTACAAAAGATGTACAGTAATAATTAAATATAAAATTAAATTAACGAAATCATTAATATAATTATTTTTCGAGAATCGGTGAAGAACTGGTATAGATGGTATTTATTAAATTTAAAAGATTTTGAAGATGAACTAATATACTAAGAAATTAATTGATACAAGTTAACTTCATGCACTTGTATTCGTTATACTGTATATATTTTGCATAATAAAATAATAATATGAATTTTTAATAAATTTCATTGAAGATGAACTAAATTAGTTTATAATTTATCATTAGTATCCTATGGATATGACATAGAGTATAAGGAGGGGTTTTTATGAACAAGAACGTGTTGAAGTTTATGGTCTTTATAATGTTATTAAATATCATCACGCCTTTATTTAATAAAAATGAAGCATTGGCAGCACGAGATATTTCATCAACGAATGTTACAGATTTAACTGTATCACCGACTAAGATAGAAGATGGTGGTAAAACGACAGTAAAAATGACATTCGACGATAAAAGTGTAAAAATACAAAATGGTGACACGATTAAAGTGGCATGGCCGACAAGCGGTACAGTAAAGATAGAGGGTTATAGTAAAACAGTACCATTAACTGTTAAAGGTGAACAGGTGGGTCAAGCAGTTATTACACCAGACGGAGCAACAATTACATTCAATGATAAAGTAGAAAAATTAAGTGATGTTTCGGGATTTGCAGAATTTGAAGTACAAGGAAGAAATTTAACGCAAACAAATACTTCAGATGACAAAGTAGCTACGATAACATCTGGGAATAAATCAACGAATGTTACGGTTCATAAAAGTGAAGCGGGAACAAGTAGTGTTTTCTATTATAAAACGGGAGATATGCTGCCAGAAGATACGACACATGTACGATGGTTTTTAAATATTAATAATGAAAAAAGATATGTATCGAAAGATATTACTATAAAGGATCAGATTCAAGGTGGACAGCAGTTAGATTTAAGCACATTAAACATTAATGTGACAGGTACACATAGCAATTATTATAGTGGATCAAATGCAATTACTGATTTTGAAAAAGCTTTTCCAGGTTCTAAGATAACTGTTGATAATACGAAGAACACAATTGATGTAACAATTCCACAAGGCTATGGGTCATATAATAGTTTTTCAATTAACTACAAAACCAAAATTACGAATGAACAGCAAAAAGAGTTTGTTAATAATTCACAAGCTTGGTATCAAGAGCATGGTAAGGAAGAAGTGAACGGGAAATCATTTAATCATACTGTGCACAATATTAATGCTAATGCCGGTATTGAAGGTACTGTAAAAGGTGAATTAAAAGTTTTAAAACAGGATAAAGATACCAAGGCTCCTATAGCTAATGTAAAATTTAAACTTTCTAAAAAAGATGGATCAGTTGTAAAGGACAATCAAAAAGAAATTGAGATTATAACAGATGCAAACGGTATTGCTAATATTAAAGCGTTGCCTAGTGGAGACTATATTTTAAAAGAAATAGAGGCGCCAGCACCGTATACATTTGATAAGGATAAAGAATATCCGTTTACTATGAAAGATACAGATAATCAGGGATATTTTACGACTATTGAAAATGCAAAAGAGATAGAAAAAACAAAAGATGTATCTGCTCAAAAGGTTTGGGAAGGCACTCAAAAAGTGAAACCAACGATTTATTTCAAGTTGTACAAACAAGATGACAATCAAAACACAACACCAGTAGACAAAGCAGAGATTAAAAAATTAGAAGATGGAACGACAAAAGTGACATGGTCTAATCTTCCAGAAAATGACAAAAATGGCAAGACTATTAAATATTTAGTTAAAGAAGTAAATGCTCAAGGTGAAGACACAACACCAGAAGGATATACTAAAAAAGAAAATGGTTTAGTGGTTACTAATACTGAAAAACCAATCGAAACAACATCAATTAGCGGTGAAAAAGTATGGGACGACAAAGACAATCAAGATGGTAAGAGACCAGAAAAAGTCAGTGTGAATTTATTGGCTAATGGAGAGAAAGTAAAAACGTTAGACGTGACATCTGAAACAAACTGGAAGTACGAATTTAAAAACTTACCGAAGTATGATGAAGGAAAGAAAATAGAATATACAGTGACCGAAGATCACGTAAAAGACTACACAACAGACATCAACGGTACGACAATAACGAACAAGTATACACCAGGAGAGACATCGGCAACAGTAACAAAAAATTGGGATGACAATAATAACCAAGACGGAAAACGACCAACTGAAATTAAAGTTGAGTTATATCAAGATGGAAAAGCAACAGGAAAAACGGCAACATTAAATGAATCTAATAACTGGACCCATACGTGGGCAGGATTAGATGAAAAAGCAAAAGGTCAACAAGTAAAATACACAGTCGAGGAATTAACAAAAGTTAAAGGCTATACAACACATGTGGATAACAATGATATGGGTAACTTGATTGTGACGAATAAATATACGCCAGAAACAACATCAATTAGCGGTGAAAAAGTATGGGACGACAAAGACAATCAAGATGGTAAGAGACCAGAAAAAGTCAGTGTGAATTTATTAGCTAACGGAGAGAAAGTAAAAGCGGTAGATGTGACATCTGAAACAAACTGGAAGTACGAATTTAAAGACTTACCGAAGTATGATGAAGGAAAGAAAATAGAATATACAGTGACCGAAGATCACGTAAAAGACTACACAACAGACATCAACGGTACAACAATAACGAACAAGTATACACCAGGAGAGACATCGGCAACAGTAACAAAAAATTGGGATGACAATAATAACCAAGACGGAAAACGACCAACTGAAATTAAAGTTGAGTTATATCAAGATGGAAAAGCAACAGGAAAAACGGCAAAATTAAATGAATCTAATAACTGGACCCATACGTGGGCAGGATTAGATGAAAAAGCAAAAGGTCAACAAGTAAAATACACAGTCGAGGAATTAACAAAGGTCAAAGGTTATACAACACATGTGGATAACAATGATATGGGCAACTTGATTGTGACGAATAAATATACGCCAGAAACAACATCAATTAACGGTGAAAAAGTATGGGACGACAAAGACAATCAAGATGGTAAGAGACCAGAAAAAGTCAGTATAAATTTATTGGCTAATGGAGAGAAAGTAAAAACGTTAGACGTGACATCTGAAACAAACTGGAAGTACGAATTTAAAGACTTACCGAAGTATGATGAAGGAAAGAAAATAGAATATACAGTGACCGAAGATCACGTAAAAGACTACACAACAGACATCAACGGTACAACAATAACGAACAAGTATACACCAGGAGAGACATCGGCAACAGTAACAAAAAATTGGGATGATAATAATAACCAAGACGGAAAACGACCAACTGAAATTAAAGTTGAGTTATATCAAGATGGAAAAGCAACAGGAAAAACGGCAAAATTAAATGAATCTAATAACTGGACCCATACGTGGGCAGGATTAGATGAAAAAGCAAAAGGTCAACAAGTAAAATACACAGTCGAGGAATTAACAAAAGTTAAAGGTTATACAACACATGTGGATAACAATGATATGGGTAACTTGATTGTGACGAATAAATATACGCCAGAAAAACCGAATAAACCAATCTATCCTGAAAAACCAAAAGACAAAACACCACCAACTAAACCTGATCACTCTAATAAAGTTAAACCAACTCCCCCAGATAAGCCATCAAAAGTGGATAAGGATGATCAACCTAAAGATAATAAAACCAAACCTGAAAATCCTCTAAAAGAATTACCAAAAACTGGTATGAAGATTATAACTTCATGGATTACATGGGTATTTATAGGTATATTGGGATTGTATTTAATTTTAAGAAAAAGATTTAACTCATAAACCATTATAATTATTTTTATAGATAAGGCTATTCCTAGTTCTATGTATAATACATGATATAAATAGGTCACTTTTAATCTGTATGTAAGCAGACTAAAAGTGGCCTTTTAAACAAATAAAAAAACCGTTAACGTGTTGTTAACGGTTAATAAGCTAATATTTATTTTAAATTTTTTAATATACGAGACATTTCTTCAATTTTACCAGCATGAAGTGGGATATGAATGGCATTTAATACTAATAACTCTTCTAAGTTATTACAACCAACAATTGGTTGTTTCAGTTCAATTGCTAAATCATCTTCAGTTAGTTTTCGTGCACGTTCAGGTAATGTTTGAAGACCTTCTAAAATCGTTCCAATACTCGGTACTTCGCCCTTCCATTCATCTGGAGACGAACCATTTCCGAATAAAGGTCTATATATATTTAAATCAATATTCTCTTTACCAGTAACAGCTAAGGCTGATTCAAAAATTGTTAATACATGCCCAAATTGCCAATGAATGGTATTAGAAAAAGGCTTATGATAATCATCAAGTATCTTTTCAACTTTCCAAGTATCATACACATTTACTAAATATCCTAAACCCATATCAATGACATCAAATACCGTTTTTGTAGTCATTATTAATTCCTCCCCCCATAAATAAAACATACTTCCGTAAGTATTACCCTATTAACAAAGTTGTTAGTCATTTAAGGAATGTATTTTATTGGTGTACTTATAACTATTCCGTTGTGCCCAGGGCTAGGTGTAAATCCTCATCATTAGAAATAGCTTCAATGGCTGCAGTCAAACCTGCAACTATCTTTTCTAATGGCATAGATGGTGTATCGGGTTTACCAATGACCTGCTCTGGTATGTATGGCACATGAATAAATCCGAATCGTAGGTGAGGGTAATGCTTATCTTGTAAATAACCTAAGTGATAAAGTGTGTGATTACAAACAAATGTACCTGCGCTATTTGAAAGTGCTCCAGGAAGTCCTTGATTAATAATACTTTGAGTCATTGCTTTAACTGGTAAATTTGAAAAATAAGCTGGCGCACCGTCTAAGTGAATGGCTTGATCAATAGGTTGAAAATCATCATTATCTGGAATACGTGCATCATCAATATTAATGGCGACACGTTCTGGGGTAATGGCATTTCTACCACCAGCTTGTCCTATAGCTAGTACAACATCATAATGATTAGATGCCAACGTTTTATTTATAATATTATCTACTTTCTTAAAAGAGGTTGGTAGTTTTAATTTATCGATTGTATGTGTGCCAATAATATCTTCTAGTTGAGTCACAGCTTCCCATGAGGGATTGATATTTTGATTGTCAAAAGGCGCAAACCCTGTTACTAAAATGTGCATTTTAAGACACCCCGCAGTATTAAAATTTAATTTAGTATAACACGCGCATAATTAAAAACATATCAGGTTATGTATGCGCATAAAAAACAGCCTTGAAAAACCTTTATAAATCGGATTTTCAAAGCGTGTTTTGAAAGGTATTTAATTAAAACTAAGCATGTTGATGTAAATCATCAAAGTTTGTTAAACGTTGTTGCCACTCATTATCACTAATATTATTTGCTTGAACATAACGATTACGCTCATGTTTAGCACATTCATAAGAGCATGCACCTAAATATTTAGTTTCGTTTTCTTCAGAAACTAATATTTGTTTATTACATTCTGGGTTAGCGCAATTAATATAACGTTCACATGGTTTGCCATCAAACCAATCCTTACCAATAATTGTTTTTTCAACTTGGTTGATATTAACACTGATGCGGTCATCAAATACGTACATTTTACCGTCCCAATATTCACCTTTTGTTTCAGGATCTTTACCATATGTAGCAATACCGCCATGAAGTTGTGCTACATCTTCGAAACCTTCTTTTAAAAGCCATCCAGAAAATTTTTCGCATCGAATTCCACCAGTACAGTACGTAACCACTTTTTTATCTGCAAATAACGCTTTATTCTCTTTAATCCAGTCAGGCAAATCTCTAAAACGTGTGATATTTGGACGAATTGCACCTCGGAAATGACCTAAATCAAATTCATAATCATTACGTGCATCAATAATGACTGTGTCATCATCTTCAAGAGCTTTTCTAAATTCTACAGGTGATAAATATTGGCCAGTTGTGTGTCTTGGATCGACGTCATCTTCTAAATCTAAAGCAACGATTTCTTTTCGAGGACGTACATGCATTTTCTTAAAAGCATGTCCTTCAGCTTCATCAATTTTAAACACCATATCTTTGAATCGTTCATCGGCATGCATATGTGCCATATATTGTTCGGTTTCTTCTTTTGTACCAGATAATGTGCCGTTAATACCTTCTGTAGAAACAAGAATTCTACCTTTTAAATGGTGTGCTTTACAAAAGGCTAAGTGATCCTGAGCAAACTGTTCAGGGTCATCAATCGTCGTATATTTATAATATAAAAGAACTTGATAGTTCATAGGTTAATCTCCTTCTAAAAACATGTTATAAGCATGTTAATTTTTAAAATAAAGCGTCAATACGCATATTTATCTACGTCCATCATTTTAACAGAGTTGTATTGTCATTCAATATTTCTAGCTTGAAATCAGCCACTAGACCGATAAAATAGATAAATGAAACCGTTATCATTTTATTTGATAGTTATCTTGTTTAAAATGAAAATGATAGTTAAAACGAATGAAATGAAAGGAATGATCATGATGTCACAACAAGATTTACCTACATTATTTTATAGCGGGAAGTCCAATAGTGCTGTTCCAATTATATCTGAAAGTGAATTACAAACAATTACAGCTGAACCATGGCTTGAAATTTCCAAAAAAGGATTGCAGCTAGAAGGATTGAACTTTGATCGGCAGGGACAACTCTTTTTATTGGATGTATTCGAAGGCAATATTTTCAAAATCAATCCTGAAACGAAGGAAATCAAACGACCTTTTGTAAGCCATAAAGCGAATCCTGCAGCAATCAAAATACATAAAGATGGCCGATTATTCGTTTGTTATTTAGGAGATTTTAAATCTACAGGAGGCATTTTTGCAGCTACAGAAAATGGTGACAACATACAAGATATTATTGAAGATTTTTCAACAACTTATTGTATTGATGACATGGTATTTGATTCTAAAGGTGGATTTTATTTTACAGATTTTAGAGGATACTCTACCAATCCACTAGGGGGCGTTTATTATGTTGCGCCGGACTTTAGAACAGTGACGCCTATCATTCAAAATATTAGCGTAGCAAATGGTATTGCTTTAAGTAAAGATGAAAAAGTACTATGGGTAACAGAAACTACAGCCAATCGATTACATCGCATTGCACTTGAAGATGATGGTGTGACGATACAACCATTTGGAGCTACCATACCGTACTATTTTACAGGTCATGAAGGACCAGACTCATGTTGTATTGATAGTGACGATAATTTATATGTGGCAATGTATGGTCAAGGCCGAGTATTAGTTTTTAATAAAAGGGGTTATCCAATAGGACAAATATTGATACCAGGCCGAGATGAAGGGCATATGTTACGTTCTACGCATCCGCAATTTATACCTGACACAAATCAACTCATCATTTGTTCCAATGATATAGAAATGGGCGGAGGATCTATGCTTTATACAGTTAATGGCTTTGCAAAAGGTCATCAAAGTTTTCAGTTTCAATAAGACCTACCTGAATGAAAGGCGTCTAAATATAAGTTTAAATCTTAGCGATTTTTAAGTTAGAAGTTAAATATAATTTGCTTCAATTTGTAAAATGAAGTTTTGTATAACGTAAATAGGCAATATTTAATATAAGAAAGTATAAAGAAGAATTTTCTTGATTATTTCTAATGAAATCAATGCCAATTTAATAAGGAGTTGTTTATTTTGGCTATTTATATTTTTTGTACAATACTAGTTTTAGTTGCAGTTGGAGCACTTTTGACAAATAGAATAAGGGATAAAAAAGATAAAAGGCTAGATATTTTATCTAGTGTATTACTTTTAATTTCATCAATATCATTGTTACTTTATGGTGTTATTATCAATTAAGTTAAATATGATTTTTAATTTAGAAGTTAAAAAATGCCAACTATACCTAGGGATGATATAGTTGGCATTTCGTATATATATATTAAAACAATGAGGATTGTGTAATGAGATTATTCTGAGATTGAGAATTCAGCTGATGCTTCGAATTTAACATCTTTGCCTAGCATTACGCCACCAGTTTCAAGTGCTTGGTTAAAGTTAATGCCGTAGTTTTCTCTATTGATTGTACCAGTAACAATAACACCTGTTACTTGAGAACCATCCATTGGATTTTTACTTACTCCGTTGAATTCAACATCGAATGTTTCTTCGTTAGTGATGCCTTTAATTGTTAAATCACCAACAACTTTGCTTTCAGATACTGATTTTGTCACAAATGTAATTTTATCAAATTCGTCAGTACCAAAGAAATCACCAGATTTTAAGTGGTTATCACGTGCTTCGTTTTTAGTGTTAATTGAGCTTGGAATAATTGTTGCAGTAGCTTTCAAAGTACTGAAGTCATTAATATCTCCTTCAACAGCTACATCAAATTGATCAAATGAACCTTTCACTTTAGAAACCATTAAATGTTTAATTTGGAATTCTAAACTACTGTGTGCACCATCAAAAGTAAAGTTAGTCATAATATAAAACCTCCATATTTTTATCTCTTAGATATATTTTTTATACTTGATATACATACAATACCACCTAAAAAACAAAGATGCAAGCATTTTATTTCGAATTCGAATATTTTCTGTGATGTATTTAAAGAATGACCTATAAAACACCACACTATTGTTATACCCTAGTCAATTAATTCAAACATAAAGAAGTGATTACAAGTCCGTGAAATTTAGTTAATGAGATAAATCTGACTATTATTATCATTTTGATAGGCAATAATATGGAATGGGTATAAAGTGACTCGTACTATTTTAATATAATTCTGAAAATTCAAAATACAGAACATTAAATATGTAGATAATATTTTTTTGAAGTTTTAAAAAAAGGAGGCATTTTATGGGAAATTATTTGGTATTGCAATCAGATTTTGGACTTAGTGATGGCGCTGTAAGTGCAATGTATGGAGTTGCATATACTGTAAGTGATGATATACGTGTTGAAAACTTAACGCATGATATACCACCGTATGACATTTGGGTAGCGTCATATCGTTTATATCAAACTGTAAAATACTGGCCTAAAGGCACAGTTTTTGTATCAGTGGTAGACCCGGGTGTAGGTAGTGATAGGCGGAGCATTGCTTGCTTAACATATTCAGGTCATTACATTATTACACCTGATAATGGTTCTTTAAGTCATATTAAACATTACGAAGGTATTAAAAAAGTTATCGAAATTGATGAAGTGAAAAGCCGATTGCCTCATTCGGAAGAAAGTCATACTTTTCATGGTAGAGATGTTTATGCATACAATGGTGCGAGATTAGCTGCAAATAAGATAGCGTTTGAACGTCTCGGTCAGGCAATTAATGTTGATAGTATTGAGGCATTAGAAATAAGAGAAGCGACAAAAAATGAGGATTCTGTTACAGGAAGCATTGATATTTTAGATATCAGATTTGGGTCATTATGGACAAATATTCCATTGGCATTCTTAAAATCCTTGGAAATTGTTCATGGTAATAATTTGGTGGTAACAATTTATCATCAAGATAAGAAAGTCTATCAAAATATTATTAAATTTGCGCGATCGTTTGCAGATGTTAATGTGGGTGAACCTCTTGTGTATGTTAACTCGCTAGTAAATATTGGTGTAGCGGTCAATCAAGACTCATTTTCAGATTTATATCATATTGGTACTGGAAATGATTGGACGATTCATTTATCTAAAGCACCATCAATTTAGTGAATTTTTTATGTAAGGAGTAATGAAGATGAAAAAACAAGATATTTCAGTTAAAACTGTTGTTGCGATTGGTATAGGAGCAGCGGTATTTGTGATTTTAGGGCGTTTTGTTGTAATACCAACAGGTTTTCCTAATACGAATATAGAAACATCTTATGCATTTTTAGCATTAATATCTGCAATATTTGGGCCTTTTGCTGGTTTAATGACTGGATTAGTTGGACACGCTATTAAAGATTTCACGACATACGGTAGTGCTTGGTGGAGTTGGGTTATTTGTTCAGGAATTATAGGCTGTTTATATGGATGGATTGGCCTAAAATTAAATCTTTCTTCAGGCCGATTTTCTAGGAAATCGATGATTTATTTTAATATCGGTCAAATTATTGCGAATATTATTTGCTGGGCACTTATTGCACCAACATTAGATATTTTGATTTATAACGAACCGGCTAACAAGGTTTATACACAAGGTGTTATCTCTGCAGTATTAAATATTATTTCAGTTGGCATTATTGGGACAATATTATTAAAAGCATATGCTTCATCTCAAATAAAAAAAGGTAGTTTACGTAAAGAATAATCATTTTGTTGAATCAGATATGTAAATGAATGTAGAAAGGTAATGATATATCATGACTGAACCAATTATCTCGTTCAAAGACTTTAGTTTTCAATATCATAGTCAAGCAACACCTACATTACAGAAAATAAATGTTGATATTTATCCAGGAGAAAAAGTATTAGTAGTTGGTGCTTCGGGTAGTGGTAAATCGACTTTTGCAAATTGCATAAACGGATTAATTCCATTTAAAACTAAAGGTAACATAACTGGGGAACTATATATAAATAATCAAGATGCAACCGTTAGTTGTTTACATGATAGATCTAATGTTGTTGGTACAGTTTTACAAGATACAGATGGACAGTTCATAGGCTTAACAGCAGCTGAAGATATGGCCTTTTTATTAGAAAATAATTGTGTTGAACAAGATGATATGAAGAAAAATGTAAGTTATTGGGCTGAAAAAGTTGGCATGATAGAACATTTAAATCACCGACCGCAAGATTTATCTGGAGGTCAAAAACAACGCGTTTCATTAGGTGGTATATTAATCCATCGTACGCCTATTTTAATATTGGATGAGCCGCTGGCCAATTTAGATCCTGCGACAGGACATGAAACGCTGAGATTGTTAAACAATATTCATGAAGAAACAAAGTCAACGATGATTATTGTCGAACATCGATTAGAAGAATCATTAGATGATACGTTTGATAGAGTTCTTCTTTTTAAAGATGGAAAAATCATCGCTAATACAACGCCTAGTGATTTGCTAAAATCATCTAAGCTTAAAGAAGCAGGCATACGTGAACCATTATACTGTACAGCGCTTAAATATGCAGAAGTAGATGTCGAATCCATTGATAACTTAGCGAATTTACGTGACGTTTGTATGAGTGAACATGTTAAATTTAAAGTGAAAAAATGGATAGATGAAACATCTGCAAATAATGATAATAAGTACAAATCTGAACCGCTATTAGAATTAAATGAGGTATGTGTTCAATATAGTGACTATAGTAATAGTGTACTTAATAATGTTCAATTAAATGTTTATAGAAGAGAAATGCTTAGTATAGTTGGTCACAATGGTGCCGGCAAATCAACACTTGCTAAAGCAATTTGTGGATTTTTAGATATAACAGGTAATATCCAATTTTGTAATAGGGGATTTAATCAATTGTCAATTAGCGAACGATCTGAATTCGTAGGTTATGTGATGCAAAATCCAAATCATATGATTTCCGAAAAAATGATTTACGATGAAGTAGCATTAGGGTTAAGAGCACGAGGTATGAAAGAATCAGATATAAAGATACGGGTAGAGAATGTGCTCAAAATATGCGGACTTTATGCATTTCGGAATTGGCCAATTGTAGCTTTAAGCTATGGTCAAAAAAAGAGGGTCACTATAGCATCTGTTTTAGTCTTAAATCCGGAAATAATCATATTGGATGAACCGACTGCTGGTCAAGATTTCTATCATTATAATGAGATAATGTCATTTTTAATTGAGCTAAACAGACAAGGGAAGACGATTATTATGATTACGCATGATATGCATTTATTGTCTGAGTATAGTTCAAGAACAGTTGTATTATCAAAAGGTCAAGTCGTTGCTGATACCACGCCAGTATTGGTTTTAAATGATAAAAAAATCTGTGAGATTGCATCATTGAGACAAACATCGCTATTTGAAATGGCCGAATATATAGGGATTAGCGAGCCACAGAAATTAGTACAATTATTTATTAACCATGATAGGAAGGTGAGACGCCAATGAATCAATATAATACTATAGGTTTTCACCCGGGAAATAGTCGTATTCATCAATTAAATGCGACTGTTAAACTTTTATTCTTATTAGTTGTTTCTATTTCTGCAATGGTGACTTATGACACAAGATATTTAATTTTAATTAGTGTTTCATCTATTTTATTGTTCAAATATGCTCATATTGAATGGAAACAAGTTCGTTTTGTTGTTAAATTCATTCTGTTTTTCACAATATTAAATATTATTGCCGTATACATATTTGATCCTGAATATGGTGTGAAGATTTATAATCAGCGTACAGAGTTAATCAATGGTATTGGTCGATTTACGCTAACATCACAGGAATTATTCTATCTTTTTAATCTAATATTAAAATATATTAGTACAGTTCCTTTAGCGTTAATATTTTTATTCACAACGAATCCGAGTCATTTTGCTGCAAGTTTAAATCAGCTAGGTGTGAATTATAAAATCAGTTACGCAGTCTCACTAGCATTAAGGTATATTCCAGATATTCAAGAAACATATTTTAATATTTCACAAGCACAACAAGCAAGAGGATATGATAATTCGAAAAAGGCGAAATTTACTAGCCGTGTTAAAGGTATCAAACGCATTGTGTTACCTTTAATATTTTCTAGTATCGAAAGAATTGACACTATTAGTACTGCTATGGAGTTAAGACAATTCGGACAGTATAAAAGGAGAACCTGGTACGTCAAAAAACAATTAAAAAAAGATGATTATGTTGTTTTGTGTTTGACGTTAATACTTCTGATGTTAGTAGTTACATTATTCTTTTTAAATAATAGTCGATATTTCAACCCGTGGTATTAGCATTCATATAAATAGTCTTTAAATAGAAATAGGAGGGAGACATTTAATGATAAATACTGAAAGATTAAATTTAATGATTCCAAGTTCCTCGCATTTAATTGAACTTTATAATATTTGTAGTCATCCACAAGCAAATATATACACTCCCAAAGGTTTACATAATTCCAAATTAGACACACAACGGTGGATTGAAAAATGGCGAAACCATTGGCAACAATATCAATTTGGTTACTTTGTATTGGTAAAAAAAATAGATTGTAGTGTTATTGGTATTTGTGGATATGAATATCGACAATTAAAGCAAGAAACAGTATTAAATTTATTTTATAAATTACATCCAAGTTTTGAAGGACAAGGGTACGCATGTGAGGCTATTACAGCAATCACAAATTTTGTGAATTATATCGATCAAGAAACAGTAAAAGTTATCAGGACAAATAAGTGTAACCAACGTTCAATAAATTTAGCAGAAAGGCTTAAATTCAAGCGAGACAAAGCTATGGACGACATTATCAATCAAGGAGATATTGTGTTTTATAAATAAAATACTATGACATTATCTAAAAAATAAAATTAAAATCCCAACAGTTTCTTAAAAAGTTATGAGCCACATAATAAAAATGTTATAATTGTGCATAATAAAACATAGGGAGAATGTTTAATGCATAAAAAATATTTATTGCTATTTTTTCTGTTATTATCAGTTGCATTGCTATATAGCTGTTCCAAGCAAAATGAGAAAGCTCAAAATAAATCTGTTAATCCAAATGAGTATGCAAAGCATAAATCGAAAATGGATGAACATTGGGAAACATATCACGGCCAAGTTTATCATGTGTTTTATCACCCATTAATTACAGACCCAAAAGTTGCGTTTACAGGAGATACACACCAAGCTAAGGGCAACAATGATTGGATGATTACTGTAAGTGAATTTAAAAAATCATTGAACGAATTATATAAAAATAATTACATCATCGTTAATCCACATGATGTATACGACTTATCATCTCATCATGTAAAAGCCAAAAAAATAAAATTGCCGAAAGGTAAAAAGCCACTAATCATCTCAATTGATGATATGAATTACTATAGTTACATGAGACACCATGGTTATGCTGACCGTTTAGTACTCGATAAAAATAAACATGTTGTTTCTGAAACTACAGACAAAAAAGGTCATGCTACTTATTCTGATGACAATGATATCGTGCCAATTTTAAATAAATTTGTAAAAGAGCATCCAGATTTTTCTTTAAATGGTGAAAAAGGTGTTGTTGCTTTAACCGGTTATGAGGGCGTATTAGGTTATCGCACGAATGAATTAACGAGTAAAGATTATACAAAGAATAAAAAGGCAGCTGAGGAAGTTGTTCGCGCAATGAAACGGGATGGATGGTCATTTGCGAGTCATTCATATGGTCACATTAATTTTGAAAAAACATCTTTAGAAGGTATTAAACGTGATACTAAAAGATGGAAAGATGAAGTTGAACCAATTGTAGGTAAAACAGATATGTTTGTATTTCCACATGGCGCACAGGATAGACATACACAAGCGTATGATTATTTGGTAGATGAAGCAGAGTTTAAGTTTATTGCAGGTGTCGGTCCAAACAATTTTACAGATATATCAGCAACGAACGTTTACCAAGATAGGGTTGCGATTGATGGTCTAAACTTATTTGAATTTAAATATAAACTCAAACCGTTTTTTAATCCTGAAAATGTATATAGTAAACAAGATAGACAATTCTTTAAAGGTAATCGGGATTATGAAGAATAGTTAAATTTAATAAAAAGATAGAAAGAAAATAACTTTACATAATAAGGCAAGCACAATATGTGCAAGAAGTACAACTTCAATATAAAAATCTTGGTTTAGCATTTTTATAGGCACAAATGTCTTGCCTTTTTCTTTTGTAAAAATTTAAAAACAATACACCGAATTTTCTGAAAAAGGTTGTAATGTATTGCTAAAAATGATAAGTTATTAATCATATTACACTTTAGTGTGGTAGAGAAGTAAAGTAAACAACGAAAATACCAAGTGATTTTAAATACAGTATTGAAAGTAAAGGGTGGTCGAGTGAATAATTCAGAACAATTAATTGCGTTAAAAGAATCGGAAACAGCATTTTTAAAATATTTTAATAAAGCGGATTATGAGTTAGTTGATTTTAGTGTGGTTGAAAAGTTGGACTGGAAACAATTGAACCATGAGGATTTGCAGCAGATGGGTGAGCGAAATTTTTGGCAACATGAGCATCAAATTTATGCACTTCGAAATGATTTTACAGATCAATTATTGCGTTATTACTCAATGTATCCAACTGCAGCAACAAAAGTGGCATACACAGGTTTAATCATTCGGAATAATGAAGCGGCTGTACAAGTGGGTTTGGAAAACTATGCACCATCATTAGCGAATGTACAACAGAGCTTAAAGCTATTTATTCAGTTTATTCAACAGCAGTTGAGAGACAACGTGCATTTTGTTGTATTGGGACATTATCAATTGCTTGATGCCTTACTCGATAAATCGTTACAAACACCAGACATACTATCAATGATTGAGGAACGTAATTTATCGGGACTGGTTACATATTTGTCGACTGAACATCCAATCGTGCAAATCTTGAAAGAGAATACGCAACAACAATTAAATGTATTGGAACACTATATTCCAAATGACCATCCAGCACTCGTTGAATTAAAAATATGGGAACGTTGGTTACATACACAAGGTTACAAAGACATCCATTTAGATATTACTGCGCAGCCACCTAGATCCTATTACACAGGCTTATTTATTCAATGTCATTTTGCTGAAAATGAATCTCGAGTTTTAACAGGTGGTTATTACAAAGGAAGCATCGAAGGGTTTGGATTAGGATTAACACTTTAAGTAAGGGAGTATGCACAATGTTAAGAATCGCCATAGCCAAAGGACGTCTAATGGATAGTTTAATTAACTATTTAGATGTAATTGAATATACGACATTATCAGAAACATTAAAAAATAGAGAACGCCAATTATTATTAAGTGTAGATAATATTGAATGCATTTTAGTAAAAGGAAGTGACGTGCCAATCTATGTGGAACAAGGAATGGCCGACATAGGCATTGTTGGTAGCGACATATTAGATGAGCGCCAATATAATGTTAATAATTTGTTGAATATGCCTTTTGGAGCATGTCATTTTGCGGTTGCAGCGAAACCTGAAACGACCAATTATCGTAAAATCGCAACGAGTTATGTTCATACTGCTGAAACATATTTTAAATCAAAAGGTATTGATGTCGAATTGATTAAATTGAATGGTTCTGTTGAATTAGCTTGTGTCGTAGATATGGTAGACGGAATTGTCGACATCGTTCAAACAGGTACTACGCTAAAAGCGAACGGACTGGTTGAAAAGCAACATATTAGTGATATCAATGCAAGATTAATAACTAATAAAGCAGCTTATTTTAAAAAATCACAATTAATAGAGCAATTTATTCGCTCTTTGGAGGTGTCTATTGCCAATGCTTAATGCACAACAATTTTTAAATCAATTTTCATTAGAAGCACCATTAGATGAGTCATTGTATCCAATTATTCGCGATATTTGTCAGGAAGTTAAAGTTCATGGAGATAAGGCTTTGAAAATGTATAATCTAACATTCGATCATACGAAAACAGATCATTTAGAAATTAGTCATGAACAAATTAAAGCAGCATTTGACACATTAGATGAAAAAACAAAACAAGCATTACAACAAAGTTATGAAAGAATTAAAGCATATCAAGAAAGTATTAAGCAGACGAATCAACAGTTAGAAGAATCAGTGGAGTGTTATGAAATATACCATCCACTAGAAAGTGTGGGTATTTATGTGCCTGGTGGCAAAGCAAGTTATCCATCAACGGTTCTAATGACAGCGACTTTAGCACAAGTAGCGGGTGTAGAAAATATTGTTGTTGTGACACCACCTCAACCTAACGGAGTATCCCAAGAGGTATTAGCTGCATGTTATATTACGCAAGTTAATCAAGTGTTTCAAGTTGGTGGTGCTCAAAGTATTGCTGCATTGACTTATGGAACAGAAACGATACCTAAAGTTGATAAGATTGTAGGTCCAGGTAACCAATTTGTTGCATATGCCAAAAAATATTTATTTGGACAGGTAGGTATTGATCAAATTGCAGGACCAACAGAAATAGCACTGATTATTGACGACACCGCAGATTTAGATGCCATCGTATATGATGTATTTGCGCAAGCAGAACATGATGAATTAGCACGTACATATGTCATTGGTGAAGATGCGCAAGTCCTTAAAGATTTAGAATCACGTATTGCTAAAGCATTGCCTAATGTGGACAGATACGACATTGTTTCTAAAAGTATCGCTAATCAACACTACCTTATCCATGCTAGTAATTTTGATGAAGCATGCCATGTCATGAATACAATCGCGCCTGAACATGCGTCGATTCAAACAGTAAATCCTCAACCATATATTGAAAAAGTGAAATATGTGGGTGCATTGTTTATTGGACATTATTCGCCAGAGGTCATAGGAGATTACGTTGCAGGTCCAAGTCATGTATTACCTACAAATAGAACAGCTAGATTTACCAATGGGTTATCGGTCAATGATTTCTTAACACGGAACACGGTCATCCATTTATCAAAAGATACGTTTGAACAAATTGCTGATTCAGCACAACATATTGCTCATGTTGAAGCATTATACAATCACCAGCAGTCTATTTTAATACGTCAGTCTTAGGGGAGTGTAATTGAAATGATTTATATTGATAAAAATGAAAGTCCAGTTACGCCGTTGGATGAAAAAACAATGACGTCTATTATTAGTGCAACGCCATATAATTTATATCCTGATGCAGCATATGAACAATTCAAGGAAGCTTATGCTAAGTTTTACGGATTATTGCCTGAACAAATTATTGCAGGAAATGGCTCTGATGAATTGATTCAAAAGTTAATGCTAATCATGCCAAAAGGTCCGGCATTAACGCTAAATCCTGATTTTTTTATGTATCAAGCATATGCGGCACAAGTAAATCGTGAAATTGCATTTGTAGATGCAGGATCAGATTTAACGTTTGATTTGGAAACCATTTTAACGAAAATCGATGAAGTACAACCATCATTTTTTATTATGAGTAATCCACATAACCCTTCAGGCAAGCAATTTGATACGGCATTTTTAACAGCTATTGCAGATAAGATGAAAGCATTAAACGGATACTTCGTCATTGATGAAGCATATTTAGATTATGGCATGGCATATGACGTTGAAATGGCACCACACATTTTAAGAATGCGCACATTATCAAAGGCGTTTGGAATAGCTGGCTTAAGATTAGGTGTCTTAATTAGTACTGCTGGAACGATACAGCGTATTCAAAAAATAGAACATCCATATCCATTAAATGTATTTACGCTAAATATTGCGACTTATATTTTTAGACATAGAGAAGAGACAAGAGTATTTTTAACGATGCAACGACAGTTAGCTGAGCAGTTAAAACAAATATTTGATACACATGTTGCAGATAAAATGTCAGTATTCCCATCAAATGCCAATTTTGTACTTACTAAAGGTTCAGCAGCGCAACAATTAGGACAATACGTATATGAACAAGGATTTAAACCTCGCTTTTATGGTGAGCCGGTAATGAAGGGCTATGTAAGATACTCAATTGCAACAGCACCACAGTTAAACCAATTAGAAGAAATTGTTAAAGAATGGAGCGCAAAATATGATTTATCAAAAACAACGAAACACAGCTGAAACACAACTAAATATTTCAATATCAGATGACCAGTCACCATCGCATATTAATACAGGTGTGGGCTTTTTAAATCATATGTTAACATTGTTTACATTTCATAGCGGTCTGTCATTAAACATTGAGGCACAAGGTGATATTGACGTAGATGATCACCACGTAACTGAAGATATCGGCATTGTCATTGGCCAATTGTTACTTGAAATGATTAAAGATAAAAAGCATTTCGTTCGTTATGGAACGATGTACATTCCAATGGATGAAACATTAGCACGTGTCGTTGTGGATATAAGTGGGCGCCCATACCTATCATTCAATGCATCATTAAGTAAAGAAAAAGTTGGTACGTTTGATACGGAGTTAGTAGAAGAATTTTTTAGAGCGGTCGTAATCAATGCAAGATTAACAACGCATATTGATTTAATTCGTGGAGGTAATACACACCATGAAATTGAAGCTATATTCAAAGCGTTTTCCCGTGCATTAGGCATAGCGCTAACTGCAACTGATGATCAGCGTGTGCCGTCATCGAAAGGTGTGATTGAATGATTGTCATCGTTGATTATGGATTAGGGAATATTAGTAATGTAAAACGCGCTATTGAACATTTAGGGTATGAGGTGGTTGTCTCAAATACCTCAAAAATAATCGATCAAGCAGAAACAATCATATTGCCCGGTGTCGGCCATTTTAAAGATGCGATGTCAGAGATAAAGCGATTAAATCTCAATGCAATATTGGCTAAGAATACTGATAAGAAGATGATTGGTATTTGTTTAGGCATGCAATTAATGTATGAGCATAGTGATGAAGGCGATGCATCTGGATTAGGGTTAATCCCAGGAAATATTTCGCGTATCCAAACAGAATACCCAGTGCCACACTTAGGCTGGAATAATTTAGTGAGTAAGCACCCTATGTTAAATCAAGATGTTTATTTCGTACATTCTTATCAAGCGCCGATGTCAGAAAATGTAATTGCATATGCGCAGTATGGGGCTGATATTCCGGCAATTGTTCAATTTAACAATTATATTGGTATTCAATTCCATCCTGAAAAAAGCGGTACATATGGGTTACAAATTTTGCGTCAGGCAATACAAGGGGGATTTATAAATGATTGAATTATGGCCAGCGATTGATTTGATTGGGTCAACAAGTGTGAGGTTAACAGAGGGTAAATATGATAGTGAAGAAAAAATGTCACGCTCGGCTGAAGAAAGTATTGCTTACTATAGTCAATTTGAATGTGTGAATCGTATTCATATCGTCGACTTGATAGGTGCTAAGGCACAGCATGCCCGAGAGTTTGATTATATTAAGTCATTGAGGAGATTAACAACCAAAGATATTGAAGTAGGTGGTGGCATTCGTACGAAGTCACAAATCATGGACTACTTTGCCGCAGGGATTAATTATTGCATAGTTGGAACGAAAGGTATTCAAGATACTGATTGGCTTAAAGAGATGGCACATACATTTCCAGGTCGCATTTATTTATCTGTTGATGCCTATGGAGAAGATATTAAAGTGAACGGATGGGAAGAGGACACAGAGTTAAATTTATTTAGTTTTGTGAGACGGTTATCGGATATACCTCTTGGCGGCATTATATATACTGATATTGCTAAAGATGGCAAAATGTCCGGACCTAACTTTGAATTAACTGGTCAATTAGTAAAGGCAACGACGATTCCTGTCATTGCTTCCGGTGGTATTAGACATCAGCAAGATATTCAACGATTAGCGTCGCTAAATGTTCACGCTGCTATTATAGGAAAGGCTGCACATCAAGCATCTTTTTGGGAGGGGCTAAAATGATTAAAAAACGTATCATTCCATGTTTAGATGTCAAAGATGGTCGTGTCGTTAAAGGGATTCAATTTAAAGGATTAAGGGATATTGGGAATCCTGTTGATTTAGCAATGTATTACAATGAAGCGGGTGCTGATGAATTAGTATTTTTAGACATCTCTAAGACGGAAGAGGGTCATAGCTTAATGCTAGAAGTGATTGAACAGACAGCGTCACGCTTGTTTATCCCTCTTACTGTAGGGGGTGGGATTCAAAGTCTCGATGATATTACCCAATTGCTAAATCATGGTGCAGATAAAGTATCATTAAATTCAAGTGCTTTAAAAAATCCACAGCTCATTAAACAAGCGAGTGATAAATTCGGTAGACAATGCATCTGCATAGCAATTGATAGCTATTATGATCCTGAAAGAAAAGCACATTATTGTTGTACGACTGGTGGTAAAAAAATGACAAATATTAAAGTATATGACTGGGTACAGCAAGTAGAACAGTTAGGTGCAGGTGAGCTCCTCGTTACAAGTATGGGACATGATGGTATGAAACAAGGCTTTGATATTGAACACCTAGCAAATATTAAGTCTCTTGTAAATATTCCAATCATTGCTTCTGGTGGTGGTGGCAATGCACAACACTTTGTAGAATTATTTGATCAGACGGATGTTTCTGCAGGTTTAGCTGCAAGTATATTACATGATCGAGAAACGACGGTTCAATCTATTAAAGAAGTGATACGGCAAGGAGGTATAGCAGTAAGATGACCAATTACAAAATTGATTTTAGCAAAGGTTTAGTGCCAGCAATTTTACAAGATAATCAAACAAAACAAGTATTGATGTTGGGTTATATGAATCAAGAAGCTTTTGATAAAACGATAGAAGATGGTGTAGTATGTTTCTATTCGCGGTCGAAACAACGTCTATGGACAAAAGGTGAAACATCTGGTCATACGCAACGTGTTAAAGATATTCATGTAGATTGCGACAATGATACTATTTTAATTGATGTCATACCAAATGGACCAACATGTCATACAGGCAGTCAAAGTTGTTTCAACACAGAAGTTCCATTTTCAGTGCAAACATTAGCGCAGACAGTTCAAGATAGTGCCCAATCCAATAATGAAAAGTCATATACAAAATATTTATTAACAGAAGGTATAGAAAAGATTACGAAAAAATATGGTGAAGAAGCTTTTGAAGTCGTAATTGAAGCAATTAAAGGTGACAAAAAAGCATTTGTAAGTGAAGTAGCAGATGAACTTTATCATTTATTTGTCTTGATGCATGCGCTAGGCGTCGATTTTTCAGAAATTGAGGCAGAATTAGCGCGTAGACATCATAAGCGCAATAACTTTAAAGGCGAACGACAAAATATCGAACAGTGGTAAAACAAGTATGGGCTGAGATATAGAGAAAAGGATCATGGCTTATACACTTACAAATATTGTGGAAAACGTGACATTTTCAAGTTTAAAATACGACACCAACATATTTTAACTATGAATGCTGTGATGGTACTAAAGTTGCAAACGCGTTATAGATAAGTAGTGGATAATCACAATACGAAACCAAAAATAATTATGAAAAGTGAATTGAGCAACTCAGGAATAGATGTCACTGTTAAAGATGTTGAAAAGTATATGAATCGATATAATGAAGTTATGAAGGGAAAAAATGGCGAAAAAGCTAAAGAGTTATGTTTGTCGTTACTACCTATTAATATCATAGTTGTCTTTACATTCTTTGTATTTATACTATAAATAAAAATATATCTAGCCTGAAATAGAAATGTCATAGCCTATTTAAAAGACAATCTCCATTAGAACTAAGATGTGCATCCCGAAAGTTAGACTAAAAAACTAACTTTATGGGATGTATTTTTATGCTAATCATCATAAATTCGAGATTAAGTTAAAGGTAGTTCAAGAGTAATTAAACAATAAATTAAAAATAGTAGGATACTTACTTTGAGGGAAGAAAATTAACTGTATATATTTAGTTTAGGAACAAGTATTACGGTTTATCCTGATACAATTATTGTGGATGGGATGATATTTTTAGGTTTAAAATACGACACCAGCAAACATAATAACTGTAATAGCTCATAAATCTCCCCATATAGCTAATCTAAAAAAATAATACATCATTGGAATTAAGCCCCAAGCATGTAAATATTAAAAATCAAAAAAGATATATGTAAAAAAGTTACAATTTGCATAATTAAATTGTGTCTAATTATTGACTAATTAAATTTTGCCAAATATAATATTAATTAATAATTTGAAATGATTAGCGTATACACTTTAAATTCTCTTTGGAGAATATATTTTTTAAATACAAATGTAAACGCTTTCTCGTCAAATTAAACAATAGAAAGGATGGTCATTATGAGTGCTTGGTTAAGTAAATTATTTGAGTTTATTCCTCGAATAATTATCAATTTGTTTATCTAAAATAAAAAAATAGAGGTGCTGACAATGATGAAAAGTCAAAATAAGTATAGTATTCGTAAATTTAGTGTAGGTGCATCTTCCATTTTAATAGCTACATTACTATTTTTAAGTGGTGGACAAGCACAAGCAGCTGAGAAGCAAGTGAATATGGGAAATTCACAGGAGGATACAGTTACAGCACAATCTATTGGGGATCAACAAACTAGGGAAAATGCTAATTATCAACGTGAAAACGGTGTTGACGAACAGCAACATACTGAAAATTTAACTAAGAACTTGCATAATGATAAAACAATATCAGAAGAAAATCATCGTAAAACAGATGATTTGAATAAAGATCAACTAAAGGATGATAAAAAATCATCGCTTAATAATAAAAATATTCAACGTGATACAACAAAAAATAACAATGCTAATCCTAGCGATGTAAATCAAGGGTTAGAACAGGCTATTAATGATGGTAAACAAAGTAAAGTGGCGTCACAGCAACAGTCAAAAGAGGCAGATAATAGTCAAGATTCAAACGCTAATAACAATCTACCTTCACAAAGTCGAATAAAGGAAGCACCATCATTAAATAAGTTAGATCAAACAAGTCAACGAGAAATTGTTAATGAGACAGAAATAGAGAAAGTACAACCACAACAAAATAATCAAGCGAATGATAAAATTACTAACTACAATTTTAACAATGAACAAGAAGTGAAACCTCAAAAAGACGAAAAAACACTATCAGTTTCAGATTTAAAAAACAATCAAAAATCACCAGTAGAACCAACAAAGGACAATGACAAGAAAAATGGATTAAATTTATTAAAAAGTAGTGCAGTAGCAACGTTACCAAACAAAGGGACAAAGGAACTTACTGCAAAAGCGAAAGATGATCAAACGAATAAAGTTGCCAAACAAGGGCAGTATAAAAATCAGGATCCTATCGTTTTAGTGCATGGTTTCAATGGGTTTACAGATGATATTAATCCTTCAGTGTTAGCTCATTATTGGGGCGGTAATAAAATGAACATTCGCCAAGATTTAGAAGAAAATGGTTACAAAGCTTATGAAGCAAGTATAAGTGCTTTTGGAAGTAACTATGACCGCGCAGTTGAACTTTATTATTATATCAAAGGCGGTCGTGTAGATTATGGTGCAGCACATGCAGCAAAATATGGACATGAACGTTATGGAAAAACATACGAAGGAATTTACAAAGACTGGAAACCAGGACAGAAGGTACACCTAGTTGGACATAGTATGGGCGGTCAAACGATACGTCAACTAGAAGAATTACTGCGTAATGGTAATCGTGAAGAAATAGAGTATCAAAAGAAACATGGTGGCGAAATTTCTCCACTATTCAAAGGTAATCATGACAATATGATTTCATCAATTACTACTTTAGGAACACCACATAATGGTACACACGCATCAGATTTAGCTGGTAATGAAGCTTTAGTGAGACAAATCGTATTTGATATCGGTAAAATGTTTGGTAATAAAAATTCAAGAGTAGACTTCGGGTTGGCTCAATGGGGTCTAAAACAGAAGCCAAATGAATCATATATTGATTATGTCAAACGCGTTAAACAATCTAATTTATGGAAATCAAAAGATAATGGATTTTACGATCTGACGCGTGAGGGTGCAACAGATTTAAATCGTAAAACGTCGTTGAACCCTAACATTGTGTATAAAACATACACTGGTGAAGCAACGCACAAAGCATTAAATAGCGATAGACAAAAAGCAGACTTAAATATGTTTTTCCCATTTGTGATTACTGGTAACTTAATCGGTAAAGCTACTGAAAAAGAATGGCGAGAAAACGATGGTTTAGTATCCGTTATTTCTTCTCAACATCCATTTAATCAAGCTTATACAAAAGCGACAGATAAAATTCAAAAAGGCATTTGGCAAGTGACGCCTACAAAACATGATTGGGATCATGTTGACTTTGTAGGACAAGACAGTTCTGATACAGTGCGCACAAGAGAAGAATTACAAGATTTTTGGCATCATTTAGCAGACGATTTAGTGAAAACTGAAAAGCTGACTGATACTAAGCAAGCATAATTTATAAAGTAAAGGGAGGAATTAATAATGACTGCAGACTTCTTTCAATTAATCGGATCATTATTTAGAATTCTAAAAGAATTATTCAAGTAAAACATTGGCGAGGCCCCAACATAAAGAATTTCGAAAAGAAATTCTACAAACAATGCAAGTTGGCGGGGCCCCAACAAAGAAGCTGGCGGAAAGTCAGGTTACAATAATGTGCAAGTTGGGGTGGGACGACGAAATAATTTTGCGAAAATATCATTTCTGTCCCACTCCCATTGGCATTTACGAAGTTTAAATGTGCAATTAGAATATATGTATAACAATATTAAACACGCGGTAAAACGAAGTCAGTCAATTCAAACTGATTTCGCCCACCGCGTGTTTTTAACATAGCTTAATAATTAATAAGCATTAATGTTCAATTTATATGGTTGTTTTCCAATAATAAACCTAAAGATATAGAATTCACGCAATATCATGCCGACACCTATACATAATCCTAAAATGAATAGTAGTGATATCGCTAGAAAGACCATTGTATTATCCTCAAATATATTTGTATATGCAAACAATGAGTCTAGAATGATTGGATGTAATAAATAAATAAAGAATGAGAAAGCACTAATCATTTGAATCGTATTAAATAACATTGTTTTAAAATGCGTGCAAATACCCAAGATAACAATAAACATAATACTATTATATGGTGTTAATGAATATGAAAAGCTGGTAACGTTCCAATAGTCTCCATTTGCTAACGCAATAAACACAAAATAAGTAGCTACAGCTAATACAATCATAATAACTAAATAACGTTCTAAGAAATTTAATACACGTTCGTAGTTATAACCCATATATGCACCTAAGAAGAAATAAAAAATCCATCCGAATATTATAGTATTTTCACTTAATGGATAATAGTGTAGCACGGTATCGTGAAACGCTGTGTTGTTCGTAAAGTAATATAAAAATGATTGCTGTAAAATAAAAGATAACAATAATAATATTTTACTGTTGAATAGGTTATAGTTAATTTTAAAAATGATATAACTCAAAATAAAGAATTGCATGATAACAACGATAAAATAGCCATACCATTGACCTAATAGGACATTTTCAATGAATTGTTTATTGAAACTTGAATCTGTTAATAATGATTCACTATAACTGTAAAACAATCCCATTAATATGTAAGGAATAAGTATATATTTTACGCGTGTAGTTAAGTATCTATAGGTGACTTTTTGGTAATTCAAGGTTGTCAGTAACTGTGACAAGATAATAAAGCAAGGTGTACCAAAAATCACAATATTACGAATGTAAAATTGTAACACTAAGGATCCACCCTCCATATTTTCATGTTTTAAAGTAATTTGTGTAAGTAAATGTGTGATAATAATAATTGCACATATAATAGCACGTAAATATACGAGTTCAAGTCTAATCTTTTTCATGGAATCCGTCCCATCTCTTAATTAAATGCTCAAAAGCATCATCACTAATTAATATTCTAGGGATGTAATAATCATTGGAGTTCGGAGTGACTGCTTTTTCCTCTAATGAAAAACCGTATTTTAACCCAGCTTTTTTGATTACCGGTAATTTATCGTCATTCATCAAGCCATAAGGATAGGCTATAGTTTTCTGCGACTTTTTAAAGTTTTTAGTTAGATATTTTTCACTTTTGTTTAAATCTTTTATGATTGTAGCTTCAGAAGCTTTCATTAATTTTGACTTATTATTTTTAGATAAGTTATGCAAATCGTGGGTATGTGTTTCAAATTCCCATAACCCAGTTTTATACATTTCTTTTAGTTCTTTTTTACTAATCATATCGAGGTTGTGAAAGTTTTCTTCCCCAACATGACCTGTGATAATAAACCCAGTTGCCGGTATTTTATATTTTTTTAAGATTGGATAAGCATTTTCATAAATAGTTTCATCCATATCATCAAAGTTAATCCATACACTTCGTTTTGGAAACTTACCTTTTTTCTTGTAATATAAAAATTCTTTCAAGGTTAAAAATTTAGCATCATGTGATTTTAGCCATTTTATTTGAGATTCAAATTGTGATTGACTAACACTATAATTTTTAATTTCTTTACTACTAGAAAAGAAGTAAATAAAATTATTCAGAAAATTCGCTTTTCTTACACGGTGATAATTTAATGCCAGAGCACTATTTTCTTTATATTTCAGTTTTTTAGGTGAATCGTCATCTGCATTTGCAATATGATGACCATCCAGTGTGCTTACAGGCAATATGATCAAGATACTCAACACTAAAATTATAAATTTTCTATACTTCACGATTCTCTTCCTCTCTGCCATTTTTGAATCAATATGCTAATTGTAAAAAATACAAAAATGATAATCGCGAAAATGCCCATAGTTTCAAATATATCTAAAATTTCAGTATTTTCAATGTTTAAAGCAACACGTATTGTATTGATACTTTCGTCATGAATTTCAAATATAGTACCAATATAAACGAGTAGAACAACTAAACAATATATCCAAAAGACACAAGATATAGCGATAAGTGCTGTTTCTCTTACAATATTTAGCGATGATTTTAGCGTTGGGTATTCCCTCTGTCTGGGCTTGACCATGTTGCGTAACCACCTTTCTTACGTTTTAATGCTTTTGGAAATGCGACAAGAACTACTGCTGCGTTAATAATCCAGTATACTGTCGGATACCAACTTACAAATATGAGTCCAGCCATATTCTTTTTCTCGTAGCGACTATCAATAAAGAGTGCGACTGTAAATTGAATAACGTTTATAAAAGTCATAGTAAATGATGATAGTAGAAATATTGAAAAACTATATGTCATAAATGTATAGTCTAAGAAGTTTGCTGTTATGAACAAATAGCCTAAATATAGAAGCACTATATATACCCATAAAATCGAGATGATTTGCTCAAACATCAAAATATATAAAGGAAACCTTTTCGTTTTCATTGTGCTAAAAAAGTCTCGTAGTAATACTTCGTGTCCCCCTTGAGCCCATCTCACGCGTTGCTTCCAAAGACCTCCCAATGTTTCTGGAACCAACATCCAACACATGGCAAGCGGTTCATACTTAATACGATATCCACGTAAATGCAATTTCCAAGAAACTGCAATATCTTCGGTAATCATATCAGTATCCCAGTAGCCAACGTCGACAACTGCACTTTTTTTAAATAGAGTGAAGACACCCGAAATAGTATTGACTGCGCCAGCAAGTGTCTGACTTCGCTTAATACAGCCAATTAAACTTGCATATTCTATCGTTTGAATTTTACCTAAAATAGAACTCTTATTTCGAATTCTAGGATTACCTGTAACTGCACCAAGTTTTGGATCATGTTTGAAATTCTCAATCATATAATATGGTGCATCTTGATCAACGATAGTATCTGCATCCAAGCACATTACATAATCATATGAAGCCTGTTTAATGCCTTGATTGAGTGCGTTGGCTTTACCTCTGTTTTCTTGTAAATCGACGAAAATAAAGTCATTATTTTCTTTGATTTTATAGATGAGTTCTGCTGTATTATCTGAACTTCCATCATTAATGATAATAATTTCTTTCTTCTCGTATTTGAGTGCAAGAACATTAGACAACGTATCTTCAATCGTGTCACTTTCGTTATAACAGGCAAGTAAAAATGTAATGCCTTCTAATTCATCCACATTTATGTCAGGCTTCTTGTTCAATGAATATCTAATTTCTCTGGTAAAATAGAAATAAATTGAACCGACAATCCAGTAAATAGACATAAATACAGGATAAAAAAGCAAAAAGTTAAAAAATTGCAATTTCTTTACCTACCTTTCGTTAGTTAGGTTGTAAGCCATATGGTAATTGATAGTATTTTAATTTGCAATAGATTGTTGTTATAATTAAACGGAAATATTTGTAATTGCAACTTAATTTTCCTGTAACATAGTGTGATTAATTTTCAGTAGGGGGTTATAAAAATTGAAGGATAAGATTATTGATAACGCAATAACCTTATTTTCAGAGAAGGGGTATGACGGTACAACACTTGATGATATAGCTAAAAGTGTAAATATAAAGAAAGCGAGTTTATATTACCATTTTGACTCGAAAAAAAGTATTTACGAACAAAGTGTTAAATGTTGTTTTGATTACCTTAATAATATTATTATGATGAATCAAAATAAATCGAACTATTCAATTGATGCTTTATATCAATTCTTATTTGAGTTTATTTTCGACATCGAAGAAAGGTATATTAGAATGTACGTTCAATTATCTAATACGCCTGAGGAATTTTCTGGAAATATTTACGGACAAATACAAGATTTAAATCAATCATTAAGTAAAGAGATAGCAAAATTCTATGATGAATCAAAGATAAAGATGACAAAAGAAGACTTTCAGAATTTAATATTGCTGTTTCTTGAAAGTTGGTATTTGAAAGCATCCTTTTCGCAAAAATTTGGAGCAGTGGAAGAAAGTAAAAGTCAATTCAAAGATGAAGTGTATTCGCTACTAAATATATTTTTGAAGAAATAATTTTTGTTACTAGTTTGTAATAATTAACTTACTTTTGTAAAAAAAGACATGAGATTATTTTTTTAAATCTATATAAAGTTGACAATACAAATCGATATTGAGAATATTAAGATGTATATGAATTTTATAAATTAAATGCAATACATTAATATAAATATCAATTGTTGCAAAATACGATTTGTTCAATGATTTGATAATATTATTCTTTATATTTGTGAATGGTTAAGTTTGTCTTTGAACATATTATAAAAGTGTAATGTTCCCCTGAAAAGAATAAGTTGTCATCTAATTACAGGAAATCCGCATAAATTAGATGAAATGGAAAGTAATAAGTAATAATTTATTGATAAGCGCCTATGTGATGGTAAATCATGACATAGGCGCTTTTTTTTATAAGTTAAAAATGTAAATAAAAATTATATAAATTACCCACATCTTTTTAAAAGGTGTGGGCTTTATTATCATTAACCCAACTCACAGTGACGGGTTACGCAAGGTATTGAATTACCGAGTACGGGCACGCTCGGTGTTGTAAAGAGCAAATAATCAAGTAATGATGATGCTTCTACTCGATTATAAGAAAGCCATGATAGAGTACGATGGTATCTAGTTTTATTATTAATAGGTTTGGATATTTAAAGTTGGACAATATTATATCTTGTGCAAAAATATAAATAAGTTATACATAATGGTAGAGAATCATGATATAATTTTAAACGATAAAATATTTATATAAATAATTAGAGAAAATGTAGTTGTGTATGTTTTGTGGTCGTTAAACTAGATATAATTGTCCGATTTATAAAACATACATAATGAATACAATGATTGATTATGTGGAGGAAACCATGAAAGAAAAGTTTGATTTAGTAAAACTATTAAATATTCTAAAGAAGAATATTAAATTATTGCTTATTTTACCGGCAATATGTCTTGTAGTAAGTGCGGCATTAACCTTTTTTGTTATGCCTGACAAATATACTGCTTCTACTCAAATATTAGTGAACATGAAAAAGTCCTCAAGTGATTTAGCTTTCCAAAATGTTCAAAGTAGTTTGCAGTCTGTTAATACATATACGGAAATTATCAAAAGTCCTAGAATTCTAGATAAAGTATCTAGAGAATTTGATGGTCAGTATTCAACAGCTGAGTTGAATTCATTTTTAAAAGTAACCAATCAAACAAACTCTCAAATTATTACTGTATCAGTTACCACTGGGAATAAATCTGAATCTGACAAAATTGTTAATAAAATATCTAAAGTTTTTGCTCATGACATGCCTAAAATTATGAGTGTTGATAATGTTACGATACTTTCCTCAGCACATGATAATGCTGTAAAAGTATCTCCAATAGTATCTGTCAACTTAGTTATCAGCATTATTGTTGGTATTGTTTTAGCAATATTGATTATTTTCTTAAAAGAATTATTAGATAAGCGTATTAAGACAGAAGAAGATGTTGAATCGCAACTAGGATTACCTATTTTAGGTTCAATACAAAAATTTTAATTTACGAGGAATTACCATGACGAATACACGAAGAAGTACATCAAGTTTAATTGTCCATGAACAACCAAAGTCACCTATTAGCGAGAAATTTCGAGGCATAAGATCAAATATTATGTTTGCAAATCCTGACAGTGCAGTTCAAAGCATTGTAATCACTTCAGAGGCACCAGGCGCAGGTAAGTCTACAATTGCAGCAAATTTAGCAGTTGCATATGCGCAAGCAGGTTATAAAACACTAATCGTAGACGGGGATATGCGTAAACCTACGCAGCATTATATTTTTAATTTGCCAAACAATGAAGGCCTATCAAGTTTATTGCTAAATTGGTCAACTTATCAAGACAGTATTATCTCAACTGAAATTCAAGATTTAGACGTCTTGACGTCTGGGCCAATCCCACCGAATCCGTCAGAGTTAATTACATCAAGGGCATTTGCAAATTTGTATGACACATTATTGATGAATTATAACTTTGTAATTATCGATACGCCACCAGTGAACACAGTTACAGATGCGCAATTATTTTCAAAGTTTACCGGCAATGTTGTCTACGTAGTTAATTCGGAAAATAATAATAAAGATGAAGTTAAAAAAGGAAAAGAACTTATTGAAGCAACAGGTGCTAAATTATTAGGTGTAGTCTTAAATAGAATGCCTAAAGATAAAAGTGCTAGTTACTATGCATATTATGGGACTGATGAATCATGATTGATATTCATAACCATATATTAGTTGATATAGATGATGGTCCTAAAACAATTGAAAAGAGTATTGCACTATTAAAGCAAGCTAAGGATGAAGGTGTAACAAGTATTGTAGCGACACCTCATCATTTGCATCCGAGATATGATAATACATTTCAACAAGTGCTTGTGAAATTGGCGGAGTTAAGAACGCATCCAGAAGTTCAAGCATTGGATATTAAATTATTTCCCGGGCAAGAAATTAGAATTACAGATTCGATTCTGAAAGGCTTAGATAATGGTAGTATTCAAGGTATTAATCGTTCGAAATATTTATTAATTGAATTTCCAACGGGCGAAGTACCACATTATACAAAACAATTGTTTTTTGAAATACAATCGAGAGGTTACATACCAATCATTGCACATCCTGAAAGAAATAGAAGTATCGCCAAAAATCCGGAAATATTATATGAATTGGTTGCAAATGGGGCATTGAGTCAATTAACATCGAGTTCTTTAGTTGGTGGATTTGGTAAAAACATTCAAAAGTTATCATTACAATTTATAGAATGTAATTTGGCTCATTTTGTAGCTTCAGATGCACATTCATGTGACCAAAGACCATTTTTGATGCAAGAATTATTTCACAATCATAAATTGAAGAAATATTCGAATGATATTGAAGCATTACTTCGAAATGCCAGTTCAGTAATCAATGATAATTTTGTTTATTTAGACAGACCGACTAAGCCAGGAAAAGTGAAGTCGTTTTTGAAATGGTTTTAACTAAATATATTTTTTCGAATTAGACTGGTATACATGTACCAGTCTTTTTGAGTATGCTTAAAATGAATTATAATCATGATTATTTACTAATTCGTATAATACAACTTGTCTAATTGATTAAGGCGAATGGCTTTCAATAAAAAGACTCGTTTTTTATAGTGAAGGTAGTTTGAAAATAATGAATATAAAGATGAAGGTATTACTTTTGATATATAGGGCTAAGGAAGTGTTTTTATGGTATTAAGAAAAGTAATCATGCAGGACTTAGATCAAATTATTGCACTTGAAAATATTGGTTTTTCACCGGAAGAAGCTGCAACACGAGAGGCATTGAAATTGAGAATTGAATAAATTCAAGAAACTTTTATTGTAGCTGAAAAGAATGATGAAGTAATTGGATACATCAACGGTCCAGTCATAAAAGAGCGTTACATTAGCGATGATTTATTTAAAAATGTCTCCACAAATAATAGTGAAGGTGGCTATATTAGTGTGTTAGGTCTTGTTGTAGCACCAAATTATCAAGGTCAGGGTATTGCAGGTCGCTTACTAAACTATTTTGAAACTCTTGCTAAGAATCATCATCGACATGGTGTAACGTTAACATGTCGAGAATCATTAATTTCATTTTATGAAAAATATGGGTATCGTAATGAAGGTGTATCAGAATCATGTCATGGCGGTATTAAATGGTATAACCTTGTTAAAAATATAAAAAAGGATGATGAGGTGTAAATATGGCAGTTGTTTATGTAGCAGGAGGATGTTTATGGGGTGTTGAAGCATTTTTTGCAACAATACCTGGAATTATACATACAGAAGCAGGAAGAGCAAATGGAAGAAGTTCTAAATTAGACGGTCCGTATGATGGTTATGCTGAATGTGTCAAACTTCATTTCGATGATCGTATGTTAACAATTACAGACATTATGAATTATTTATTTGAAATCATTGATCCTTACAGTGTGAATCAACAAGGAAATGATATTGGACAAAAGTATCGAACGGGTTTATATAGTTGTGTAGATGACCACTTAATTGAAGCGCGTCAGTTCATTGAACGACGTAAAGACAGAGATCAAATTGCAGTGGAAGTCTTACCGCTGTCTAACTACATTAAAAGTGCTGAAGAACATCAGCAACATTTAGAAAAATATCCAGAAGATATGCATATGTGTCATATTTCAAAAGATTTGCTAAATAAATACAAGTGATTTTCAGAGGAGAATAGATGTTTAAATTAACCAAAATCGGAGAAATACCTAGATATACTTAGAAAAGAGGTAGGTATTATGTATACGTTTGATGCACAATCATTAACTGCTAGAGAAAACTATAAATTATTAATTGGTTCAATTATTCCACGACCTATAGCTTTTGTTACAACATTAAATCAAGATGCATCAGTAAATGCAGCACCATTTAGCTTTTTTAATATTGTTAATAATCATCCGCCAATGATTGCTATTGCAGTTCAACGTGCAGGAGGTAAGAGAAAAGATACTGCATTAAATATAGAACGGACTGGAGACTTTGTTGTGCATATTACAGACGAAGATAATGTTCAAGATATTAATGAGACTGCAGCGCCGTTAGCATATGGTGACAGTGAGTTGAGTCGTACAGAATTATCACTTTTAACATCTACAACGATTAAGACGCCAGGAATTAAAGATGCGAAAATGAGATTCGAATGTAAACTATCGCAAATGATATTGCTTGGAGATGTATTAGATGGGGCTGATTTAATAATAGGTGAAATTGTAACTTATCATATTGATGACAGTATTTATGAGGGTGATTTTAAAATCAATCCACACGCATTACAGGCTGTTTCTCGTTTAGCCGGAAATGATTATGCTAAATTAGGGGGAATATTTACGATAAAGAGACCAGAAAAATAATAAAACACATGCTATAGCGGTGTACCGTTTATGGATTGAATCAAAAGTACACAGGTGCTAAAGTATGTGCTTCTAAAATGAAGACTATTTTTTATTACAAGAAAATGTATCTAGTAAACTTAAAGTAGCAAGACCTAATAAATCTAATGCATGTTGTGCACCTTTTTTACCTTGGCCAGCTTCGAAATGTTTGTAAGCAGCTACACTTAAAATGCCTATCGTTGATAGTGATGCAAGGCGAGAAATGTTTTTATTGATAAAGCTAGCTGAGTATAAAGCAGCAGTAGTTGCTTCTGCAATGCCGACGTATTTTACAAGTTCTTTTTGCAAGCCAAAAGTATGTTCAAACAGTTCAATCATACCCTTATCTTCTTGCAATTTAGGTTTACTGGCTTGGTATAGCTCTTTCGCAAGTTTTAAATTCGTTGCGTAACGCAAAATCATATTTAATTCCTCCCAATATTTGATTTTTTGTGAAAGATGATTACTTTATCATTTTTACCCGTTTCTATAAAAATGAATCAATTATGTAACGTATGTGTAGTTTAGGAATGTTTGCTATGGAAATATAATTCTGTTCACTCAAAATGTATGAAATTAATGTGTAGTTTTGTCGAGTTGCTCTTTTAATTTGGTTAGATTGTTTTTTAGAGGAGCGGTACTATTTTTAAGTGCATCAACAGATTTACCTTCGTTTTGAGACATTGCGTTTATTACAGCACGAAGTTCTGTTTCTAGTATGTCAGCGTCGCCTTTAGCATTAGAACTTAATACTTTAATATCTCTTAAAAGGCTATCTGATAGTAGTGCATTTTTGCCAGTCTCCAATTTCGAATTGTAATTCCAACCGCTACTTAACTCAATAGCATCTAAATCGGTTATATGATTATTTGTTCTCATCATACTTTCCTCCCTCGATGGAAATTACATTAGTATCCGATTTTAAACGGCCATTTCCATCTACCATTGACGGGGAAACATCATCTTTATAAAACTGTACAAATTTTGTGCTAGGATATGATTGCATAATGTCATTTATAGATTTTTGAAGGTTCCAAGCATAGTTTTTTACTGTTTCTCTATTTTTTTCTTTATCATAATAAGCAATGAACTCTGATTTCATATTTTTTTGTATTTGTGGATATTTGTTAATCAAAGATTGTAACTGTTGATTGAATGCATCACCTTTTAAGTGCATAACAGGTTTGAATTCTTTTTTGAACTTATCCAGATCATCGATACTATCTGTTCTGAAATTCAAGTATTGCCTTGTAACGCCGTTAAATTCTTGTTTTACTTGAAGTTTTTCGCTCATCGCATAATAGCTGTCTTTTTCAATTTCACTTTTAAGCTTTAATCGAGCTTGTTCAATTTCATGTTCATAACGTTTGTACATCATGGCTGAAACGGCTGCTGATGTTTCATTTATATGACCAGGTGTAAATGTTGAAATAGTTATACCATTTCCAGATTCAACAAAAAGCAATTGGAGTTGAAAAGGAACGTCATAATTGACAGTACCAACCACTGAGATACCATCTACCTTACTTTTCTCGCTAAATCCAGATTTATTAGTGTAGGCATCAACTAAATTAATTTTACAATCATAACCAAAGGTGTCTTTCACGTAGTCTTTGTATTTTTTGATTGCTTCATCTTTATGTTTTTTCAGAAATACTTCGTTTCTTTTTTTATGTTCACCAATATATTTACCATCATAATCTTTGACGCTAACCGTTTTTGGAATAGATTTTGTTTGATTCTTTGGTATGAAAGAGCAACCGCTTACTATGATTGATGCGCACAATAAGATTCGCATAATTTTTCTCATATCTTCATTAGCTCCTTTGTATTAGCTGTTTTTCAGTTGATAGATAAATTACACAAAAATCAAAAAATTGTTATTCAATATTATTATAAACTAATCATGATTGAAGTAACTATAATTAATTAAATTTACAAAAGATATCATAAATATTAATTGCATAAATCCTTATCTGAAATTTTCGGATCAAGAACGCAAATTATAAGCAACCACGTCATATATAGTTTCTACTTATAAATAAATTGTTTATTTATATTAGACGCTTATGTAAAGAGGGCGTAACCTTAAATGTAATTACTTATAAGGGGTGAAGATAGTATGAATTATTCGCCAAAACAAGGTGTAAGAAGTCATGGTTTACCGCACGACCCATTTAAAAGTAGTACAGTACCACGTCCAATAGGGTGGATCTCTACTGTATCGAAAGATGGGAAAGATAATTTAGCGCCTTATAGTCAGTATCAAAACTTAACTTGGGATCCGCCTATGGTTATGTTCGCAGCAAATCAATCCGTTCTTGGTGATCACGAACGTAAAGATACAGTGAAAAATGCTGAAGAGACAGGTTGGTTTGTGTGGAATATGGCAACGTATGATTTAAGAGAAGCAGTTAATTTATCATCGAAAGCATTGCCACCAGAAGAGGATGAATTTAATTTTGCAGGTGTAACAAAGGAAAAATGTATAGAAGCTCCAGGATATCGTGTAAAAGAATCGCCAGTTCATTTTGAATGTGAGTACGTTCAAACGATTCGTATTCCAACTGGAGATCCAGTATCTACCGTAGATATTGTTATAGGAAGAGTTGCTCAAGTTCATATTGACGATAAGGTTATTCTTGATAATGGTAAATTGGACATTAAGTCGATTAAACCTATTGCCAGATTAGGATATTACGATTACACAGTAGTGAATGAGATATTTGAAATGAAAGCACCTGCAGCTTCTAAAGAAGAGTTAGCAGGTTTAGAAGGAAGAAATTTCGATAATCAATCAGATGAAAAGATATAAGTAATTTAATCATTTTAGTGAATTCAATGCATCCTTACTAAACATTCAACTTAGTAGCGATGCATTTTTTCGCTTTATAAATGAAAATGTTAAAGCAATATGTCGTGGTATTTATATTTTTAAAGAAGAATCTTTTAGAATTACACATATATTACACTAGGTTTATTGAAAAAATATTGGTATTACTTTAATATTAAAGATGTATTTTGCATATAATATTTATCGTTTAGTTGTAAATTAACTATTTATAAATAAAAGGTGGATGGTATAGATATATTAATACAATAATTATTTTAAAAACGAAACAATTATAATGATTAAACATAAAGCCAATTAGCCAAATTTATATAAAAAAAGATTATACGCATAAACGAGAAAAAGTAATTTTAAAAATATGAAAACGATTACATTTAGACGAATAAAAATGAATTTTTACAAATTTTAACAAAATGAGTATTTTTGTATCAAAAAAGAGTTGTATTAAATTGAATAGTGGCATATATTATAATCTAATGAATGTAAAGATAATACAAGGAGTTATTACATGAGTAAAAGACAGAAAGAATTTCATGACAGCTTAGCAAACGAAAAAACAAGAGTAAGACTTTATAAATCTGGAAAAAATTGGGTAAAATCCGGAATTAAAGAAATAGAAATGTTCAAAATTATGGGGCTACCATTTATTAGTCATAGTTTAGTGAGTCAAGATAATCAAAGCATTAGTAAAAAAATGACGGGATACGGACTGAAAACTACGGCGGTTATTGGTGGTGCATTCACGGTAAATATGTTGCATGACCAGCAAGCTTTTGCGGCTTCTGATGCACCATTAACTTCTGAATTAAACACACAAAGTGAAACAGTAGGTAATCAAAACTCAACGACAATCGAAGCATCAACATCAACAGCCGATTCCACAAGTGTAACGAAAAATAGTAGTTCGGTACAAACATCAAATAGTGACACAGTCTCAAGTGAAAAGTCTGAAAAGGTCACTTCGACAACTAATAGTACAAGCAATCAACAAGAAAAATTGACATCTACATCAGAATCAACATCCTCAAAGAATACTACATCAAGTTCTGATACTAAATCTGTAGCTTCAACTTCAAGTACAGAACAACCAATTAATACATCAACAAATCAAAGTACTGCATCAAATAACACTTCACAAAGCACAACGCCATCTTCGGTCAACTTAAACAAAACTAGCACAACGTCAACTAGCACCGCACCAGTAAAACTTCGAACTTTCAGTCGCTTAGCTATGTCAACATTTGCGTCAGCAGCGACGACAACCGCAGTAACTGCTAATACAATTACAGTTAATAAAGATAACTTAAAACAATATATGACAACGTCAGGTAATGCTACCTATGATCAAAGTACCGGTATTGTGACGTTAACACAGGATGCATACAGCCAAAAAGGTGCCATTACATTAGGAACACGTATTGACTCTAATAAGAGTTTTCATTTTTCTGGAAAAGTAAATTTAGGTAATAAATACGAAGGTAATGGAAATGGTGGAGATGGTATCGGCTTTGCCTTTTCGCCAGGTGTATTAGGTGAAACAGGGTTAAACGGTGCCGCAGTAGGTATTGGTGGCTTAAGTAACGCATTTGGCTTCAAATTGGATACGTATCACAATACATCTAAACCAAATTCAGCTGCAAAGGCGAATGCTGACCCATCTAATGTAGCTGGTGGAGGTGCGTTTGGTGCCTTTGTAACAACAGATAGTTATGGTGTTGCGACAACGTATACATCAAGTTCAACAGCTGATAATGCTGCGAAGTTAAAAGTGCAACCTACGAACAACACGTTCCAAGATTTTGATATTAATTATAATGGTGATACAAAAGTTATGACTGTAACGTATGCAGGTCAAACATGGACACGTAATATTTCAGATTGGATTGCAAAAAGTGGTACGACCAACTTTTCATTATCAATGACAGCCTCAACAGGTGGCGCGACAAATTTACAACAAGTACAATTTGGAACATTCGAATATACAGAGTCTGCTGTTACACAAGTGAGATACGTTGATGTAACAACAGGTAAAGATATTATTCCACCAAAAACATATTCAGGAAATGTTGATCAAGTCGTGACAATCGATAATCAGCAATCTGCATTGACTGCTAAAGGATATAACTACACGTCCGTCGATAGTTCATATGCGTCAACTTATAATGATACAAATAAAACTGTAAAAATGACGAATGCTGGACAATCAGTGACATATTATTTTACTGATGTAAAAGCACCAACTGTAACTGTAGGCAATCAAACCATTGAAGTGGGTAAAACAATGAATCCTGTTGTGTTGACTACAACGGATAATGGTACTGGGACTGTGACAAATACAGTTACAGGATTACCAAGCGGATTAAGTTATGATAGTGCAACGAATTCAATCATTGGGACGCCAACGAAAATTGGTCAATCAACAGTGACAGTTGTGTCTACTGACCAAGCAAACAATAAATCGACGACAACTTTTACAATAAATGTTGTGGATACGACAGCACCAACAGTGACACCAATAGGAGATCAATCATCAGAAGTGTATTCGCCAATATCACCGATTAAAATTGCTACGCAGGACAACAGTGGAAATGCGGTGACGAATACAGTGACTGGATTGCCATCTGGACTAACATTCGATAGTACAAATAATACCATTAGTGGTACACCAACAAACATTGGTACAAGTACTATTACAATCGTTTCTACAGATGCGAGTGGTAACAAAACGACAACAACTTTTAAATATGAAGTAACAAGAAATAGCATGAGTGATTCCGTATCAACATCAGGAAGTACACAACAATCCCAAAGTGTCTCAACAAGTAAAGCTGACTCACAAAGTGCATCAACGAGTACATCAGGATCGATTGTGGTATCTACATCAGCTAGTACCTCGAAATCGACAAGTGTAAGCCTATCTGATTCTGTGAGTGCATCTAAGTCATTAAGCACATCTGAAAGTAATAGTGTATCAAGCTCAACAAGCACAAGTTTAGTGAATTCACAAAGTGTATCATCAAGCATGTCGGATTCAGCTAGTAAATCAACATCATTAAGCGATTCTATTTCAAACTCTAGCAGTACTGAAAAATCCGAAAGTCTATCAACAAGTACATCTGATTCATTGCGTACATCAACGTCACTCAGTGACTCATTAAGTATGAGTACATCGGGGAGCTTGTCTAAGTCACAAAGTCTATCAACAAGTACATCAGAATCGTCTAGTACATCAGCATCATTAAGTGACAGCACATCGAATGCAATCAGCACATCAGAATCATTGAGCGAGTCAGCTAGCACCTCGGACTCTATCAGTATTTCAAATAGCATAGCCAACTCTCAAAGTGCGTCAACAAGCAAATCAGATTCACAAAGTACATCAATATCATTAAGTACAAGTGATTCAAAATCGATGAGTACATCAGAATCATTGAGCGATTCGACGAGCACAAGTGGTTCTGTTTCTGGATCACTAAGCATAGCAGCATCACAAAGTGTCTCAACAAGTACATCAGACTCGATGAGTACTTCAGAGATAGTAAGTGACTCTATCAGTACAAGTGGGTCATTATCTGCATCAGACAGTAAATCAATGTCTGTAAGTAGTTCAATGAGCACGTCTCAGTCAGGTAGTACATCAGAATCATTAAGTGATTCACAAAGTACATCTGATTCTGATAGTAAGTCATTATCACTAAGTACTAGTCAATCAGGTTCAACAAGTACATCAACGTCGACAAGTGCTTCAGTACGTACTTCGGAATCACAAAGTACGTCTGGTTCAATGAGTGCAAGTCAATCCGATTCAATGAGCATATCAACGTCGTTTAGTGATTCAACGAGTGATAGCAAATCAGCATCAACTGCATCAAGTGAATCAATATCACAAAGTGCTTCTACGAGCACATCTGGTTCGGTAAGTACTTCGACATCGTTAAGTACAAGTAATTCAGAACGTACATCAACATCTATGAGTGATTCCACAAGCTTAAGTACATCAGAGTCTGATTCAATAAGTGAATCAACGTCAACGAGCGACTCTATAAGTGAAGCAATATCTGCTTCAGAGAGCACGTTTATATCATTAAGTGAATCAAATAGTACTAGCGATTCAGAATCACAAAGTGCATCTGCCTTTTTAAGTGAATCATTAAGTGAAAGTACGTCTGAATCAACATCAGAGTCAGTGAGTAGTTCGACAAGTGAGAGTACGTCATTATCAGACAGTACATCAGAATCTGGTAGCACATCAACATCATTAAGTAATTCAACAAGTGGTAGTGCGTCCATTTCAACATCGACAAGTATCAGTGAATCAACGTCAACGTTTAAGAGCGAGAGTGTTTCAACATCACTAAGTATGTCAACGAGTACAAGTTTGTCTGACTCTACAAGTTTGTCAACATCATTAAGTGATTCCACAAGTGATAGTAAGTCTGATTCATTAAGTACATCAATGTCGACAAGTGATTCAATCAGTACAAGTAAATCTGATTCCATTAGTACATCCACATCATTAAGTGGTTCTACAAGTGAAAGTGAATCCGACTCAACATCATCAAGTGAAAGTAAATCCGATTCAACATCAATGAGCATAAGTATGTCTCAATCAACATCAGGAAGTACAAGTACGTCAACGAGTACAAGTTTGTCTGACTCAACGAGTACGTCATTGTCACTAAGTGCATCAATGAATCAAAGCGGAGTAGACTCAAACTCAGCAAGCCAAAGTGCCTCAAACTCAACAAGTACAAGCACGAGCGAATCCGATTCACAAAGCACATCATCATATACAAGTCAGTCAACAAGCCAAAGTGAATCCACATCGACATCAACGTCACTAAGCGATTCAACAAGTATATCTAAAAGTACGAGTCAATCAGGTTCGGTAAGCACATCAGCGTCATTAAGTGGTTCAGAGAGTGAATCTGATTCACAAAGTATCTCAACAAGTGCAAGTGAATCAACATCAGAAAGTGCGTCAACATCACTCAGTGACTCAACAAGTACAAGTAACTCAGGATCAGCAAGTACGTCAACATCGCTCAGTAACTCAGCAAGCGCAAGTGAATCCGATTCGTCGTCAACATCTTTAAGTGATTCAACATCTGCGTCAATGCAAAGCAGTGAATCCGATTCACAAAGCACATCAGCATCATTAAGTGATTCGCTAAGTACATCAACTTCAAACCGCATGTCGACCATTGCAAGTTTATCAACATCGGTAAGTACATCAGAATCTGGCTCAACATCAGAAAGTACAAGTGAATCCGATTCAACATCAACATCATTAAGCGATTCACAAAGCACATCAAGAAGTACAAGTGCATCTGGATCAGCAAGTACATCAACATCAACAAGTGACTCTCGTAGTACATCAGCTTCAACTAGTACTTCGATGCGTACAAGTACAAGTGATTCACAAAGTATGTCGCTTTCAACAAGTACATCAACAAGTATGAGTGATTCAACGTCATTATCTGATAGTGTTAGTGATTCAACATCAGACTCAACAAGTGCGAGTACATCTGGTTCGATGAGTGTGTCTATATCGTTAAGTGATTCGACAAGCACATCAACATCGGCTAGTGAAGTAATGAGCGCAAGCATATCTGATTCACAAAGTATGTCAGAATCTGTAAATGATTCAGAAAGTGTAAGCGAATCTAATTCTGAAAGTGACTCAAAATCGATGAGTGGTTCAACAAGCGTAAGTGATTCTGGCTCATTGAGCGTCTCAACGTCATTAAGAAAATCAGAAAGTGTAAGCGAGTCTAGTTCATTGAGTGGCTCACAATCGATGAGCGATTCAGTAAGCACAAGCGATTCGTCATCATTAAGTGTATCGACGTCACTAAGAAGTTCGGAAAGCGTGAGTGAATCTGATTCATTAAGTGATTCAAAATCGACAAGTGGTTCGACTTCAACAAGTACATCTGGTTCATTGAGTACCTCAACATCATTAAGTGGTTCAGAAAGCGTAAGCGAGTCTACCTCGCTAAGTGATTCAATATCAATGAGTGATTCTACTAGTACAAGTGACTCCGACTCATTAAGTGGATCAATATCTTTAAGTGGTTCCACAAGTCTTAGCACTTCGGATTCATTAAGTGATTCAAAATCATTGAGTAGCTCGCAAAGTATGAGTGGATCAGAATCAACGTCAACAAGTGTGAGCGATTCGCAGTCAAGCTCAACAAGTAATAGTCAATTTGACTCTATGAGCATCAGTGCATCAGAAAGCGACTCAATGTCTACAAGTGATTCGTCTAGCATCAGTGGATCAAATTCAACGAGTACATCACTTTCAACATCTGACTCAATGAGCGGAAGCGTATCAGTTTCAACATCGACAAGTTTAAGTGACTCAATATCAGGTTCAACAAGTTTAAGTGACTCGAGCTCAACAAGCACATCTACATCATTAAGTGATTCAATGTCACAAAGCCAGTCAACAAGTACAAGTGCATCTGGTTCCTTAAGTACATCGATATCAACATCAATGTCAATGAGTGCTAGTACATCGTCATCACAAAGCACATCGGTGTCGACATCATTATCAACATCAGACAGTATCAGTGATTCTACTTCAATAAGTATCAGTGGTTCACAAAGTACAGTAGAATCAGAATCTACAAGTGATTCAACTTCTATCAGTGACTCAGAATCATTGAGTACATCAGATTCAGACTCGACATCGACAAGTACATCGGACTCAACAAGTGGTTCAACTTCAACAAGCATATCTGAATCATTAAGTACGTCTGGTTCAGGTTCAACGAGCGTATCTGACTCAACATCAATGAGTGAATCCGATTCAACAAGTGTTTCAATGTCACAAAGTATGTCCGGTTCAACGTACAACTCGACTTCAGTGAGCGACTCAGAATCAGTGTCAACAAGCACATCAACGTCATTGAGCACATCCGATTCGACAAGCACATCCGAATCACTGAGTACATCTATGTCTGGTTCACAAAGCATTTCTGACTCGACATCAACAAGTATGTCCGGCTCAACAAGTACATCTGAATCTAACTCAATGCATCCGTCAGACTCAATGAGTATGCATCATACTCACAGCACGAGCACATCTCGCTTATCAAGTGAAGCAACAACGAGCACGAGTGAATCTCAGTCTACATTAAGTGCAACATCTGAAGTGACTAAACATAATGGCACGCCAGCACAAAGTGAAAAAAGATTGCCAGATACAGGTGACTCAATAAAACAAAATGGATTACTAGGTGGCGTTATGACATTATTAGTTGGTTTAGGTTTAATGAAGAGAAAGAAAAAGAAAGATGAAAATGATCAAGATGATTCTCAAGCATAAATTGAATTTATAGCTGGCTAAAATTAAAAAGACTGAGGCACCAATCACTAGAAAAATCGATATAGGATTTTAATAATTAGTGATGAACCCTTAGTCTTTTTAATGTTTTTGATATAAAAGAGGTGCAACATGTTAAAACTTTTACAACAATACGAATATAAAATTATATATAAACGTATGCTATACACATGTTTTATCTTGTTTATTTATATATTAGGCACAAACATTTCCATCGTTTCCTATAACGATATGCAAGTAAAACATGAGTCATTTTTTAAAATAGCTATTTCTAATATGGGTGGAGACGTTAATACTTTAAACATTTTCACTTTAGGATTAGGTCCGTGGTTAACATCAATGATTATCTTGATGCTGATTTCTTATCGGAATATGGATAAATACATGAAACAAACAAGTCTTGAGAAGCATTATAAAGAGCGCATCTTAACATTAATTTTAAGTGTTATTCAAAGTTATTTTGTGATTCATGAATATGTTTCGAAAGAACGTGTTCATCAAGACAATATTTACTTAACAATATTGATTTTGGTTACTGGAACGATGTTATTAGTTTGGTTAGCTGACAAAAATAGTCGTTACGGCATTGCAGGACCAATGCCGATTGTAATGGTTAGCATTATTAAATCAATGATGCATCAAAAAATGGAATATATAGATGCAAGTCATATTGTGATTGCGTTGTTAATCATCCTTGTGATAATCACATTGTTTATCTTATTATTTATTGAATTAGTAGAAGTGAGAATACCATATATCGATTTAATGAACGTTTCCGCAACAAATATGAAATCTTATTTATCTTGGAAAGTTAACCCTGCAGGCAGTATTACTTTAATGATGAGCATTTCAGCTTTTGTTTTCTTAAAAAGTGGCATTCATTTTATTTTATCTATGTTTAATAAAAGCATATCAGATGACATGCCAATGCTGACATTTGATAGTCCAATTGGTATTTCGGTGTATTTAGTGATTCAAATGTTATTGGGTTATTTTTTATCGAGATTTTTAATCAATACTAAACAAAAATCCAAAGATTTCTTAAAGAGTGGCAATTATTTTTCAGGAGTTAAACCTGGTAAGGATACAGAACGTTATTTAAATTATCAAGCACGACGCGTATGTTGGTTTGGATCGGCATTAGTTACAATCATTATTGGTATACCGCTTTATTTCACATTGTTTGTACCGCATTTATCTACTGAAATTTATTTCTCAGTACAACTAATTGTATTAGTTTACATCAGTATTAATATTGCAGAAACAATTCGTACATATTTATATTTTGATAAATATAAGCCATTTTTAAGCCAGTATTGGTAAGGAGGTAATTATGAAATACTTTATTCCAGCTTGGTACGATGACCAACGATGGTGGCAAGACACGACTGTGCCGTATTATCAACTACAAAATAAGACGGAATTTGACGATATGATTAGTTTAATGGGAATGCACCTTGAAAATGACTTAGATTATCAACTGATTGTTCTCAATCATGCACCAAATTTAAGAACATTTTTACATCGATATGACTTATATGAGACAAAGTATTCGTCTGTGTTTGATGAAATTCAAGGATTCAGCCACCATGCGCCACAAGCGATTAATTATCATCACTTAAAATGGCCGGATGATGTTGAGTTTGTGTACACACCGTATTTATTAAAATGTGTGACGAGTGAACAGACCTATACAAATATTTATTTTAGTCAAGAAGGGTATTCAATTTGGTTTGAAGAATTTGAAAGAGATCAGTTACAACGGCGTTATATTTTTGATGACAGAGGTTATTTATCAGCGATACGTTATTTTGATGATCAGGGAGAGGCTTCTTACCAAGAATATTTAACGATTAATGGAGATTGTGTACTTCATGAAGATTTGAAAAATGGCAGAGTCACTGTTTCAAAAAGATATCAACATCACTATCAACAAACAGAATATAACAATATGGCTCAACTAATTGAAGAAAAATTTCAAGCAATGATTGCACAACAAATACATGAAGATGATCATGTGATTGTGGCTTCAGATGCTAGGCACAATCGACAAATAGCCAATCATATTCCAGCGAAATCATTAAGTTATTCATTTTTTAAAAATAGAAATGAAACTGTGTCAGATGAGGAATATCAATCTATCGTAAAGAATGCCCATTTAATTGTTGATAGTGTGCAACTAGAACGTGATTTAATTAGTCATCAAGAGAAGTATCAGCGGGAGAATACAATGATTCGAATCACACCATTTGAAACGAGACAATCACCTAATATAAGTAGTCAATTGATGGAAACATTTATAGGTGTATGGATAGATGGTATGAGTGACGCTGATTTGCAACAAATGATGCAACGACTTGTGGATTATATCGCACAGGAAGATTATTACCGTTTAATTTTATTATCGCGCCATCAAAATGACATACCGATGTGGCTTCGTGAATGTATTACGTCGGTAAATGAGGAATACCAAGCTAAACAGAATGCGGATGTTAATGTTTCAGCATTAATGACACCTGAAGATCAAGATGACATCATTGCTGTTAAGACGATACATGCTGAACATGATGTTGTAGAAGCATTGCGGACGTTGCGACTTGTGATAGATATGTCAAAAGAACCTGACTTGTATTTACAAATTAGTGCAATTAGCGCTGGGATTCCACAAATTAATGGTCAACAAACAGATTACGTCTCTGATTATGACAATGGCCGTATTATAAATACAGTTGATGAATTAGATGATGCGTTAAATTATTATTTATTTTATTTGAAAAATTGGAATTATGCGTACGCCTATTCTTTAAAATTAATAGATGCATATGCTTCTAAGAATATTATTAATCAGCTCGATGAGTTAATAGAAGGTGAAAATGATGCCACGTAAATTTAGAGTTTTGCAAATTGGAGGAGACGATTTAGAACCTATTTTTCAACACAAAAAAGGTGTGAGTTGGGATTACTTCGATATTGGATTGTTTGAATTTGATAGTGGTTATGTAGAGGCTATTGAAGCGATTGTTGAAGCAGAAGGGCGCTTTGATTTTATCTATATTCAAGCACCATACTCGGAGACATTAACGAATTTATTACAAATGATAAGTGAACCATACAATACGTATGTTGATGAATCATTTTGGTCAGTTGAATATGAACAAGACGAAAATGTCCAAAAATACGTTGTTCAACCATTACATTACCGGAATATTGAAGAACGTAATAATAAATTAGAGGCAGTTAGCTTCTCAGGACAGTATGGAGATAAGGTTTCTCCTAAGTTAGCACTTGTGCATCCGAATTTTAAAGGAGATGTCGTTTACCAAGGTAATTCAGAGCTCACATTGAGTGGAGAATTTGGAAAAGAATTTAAACCTATCGCATCTTGGCAAAATAATCTCGTTTACGATAAAGATAAAGTCATTCAAATATGGCCAGAATTTGATATTGATGGTGCGGTCGAGTTGCAATATACATTTAGATTGATTCAGACTGGCGCTGATGGTGCATTAATTGAACAAATCGTATTGACTGATGATATGTTAGACAGTCCTTTAGAGATACCTACGAAACCATTTGATGCTTATATAAGTGTAACTGTTAAGGCGCGTGGCAACGGAACGGTACATTTAGGACCTATACACAAACGATGGTCTAGATTAGATATGGGTCAATTTTTACTCGGTGGTAGTCGTTTCGTAGATAGTCAACGACAGGAATTTATTTATTATTTCCACCCTGGTGATATGAAACCACCACTAAACGTATATTTTAGTGGTTATCGAACAGCGGAAGGTTTCGAAGGATATTATATGATGAAACGTATGAATGCACCGTTTTTACTTATCGGCGATCCTCGTGTTGAAGGTGGTAGTTTTTATATCGGTTCATCTGAATATGAACAAGGTATTATCAATGTTATTGACGAGACATTAGAAAAGCTGAATTTTAAATCACATGAATTAATATTATCTGGTTTATCTATGGGTTCATTTGGTGCCTTGTATTATGGTGCTCAGTTAAATCCTCAGGCAATTATTGTTGGTAAACCACTTGTTAATATTGGAACGATTGCTGAACATATGCGATTACTTAGACCAGAAGAGTTCGGTACAGCATTAGACGTCCTGGTGTCTAATGAAGGTGATACATCTCAAGCGTCGATACAGGCATTAAATCAAAAATTTTGGCAAACATTTCAAAAGAAATCATTGTCACAAACTGTTTTTGCCATAGCATATATGCAACATGATGATTATGATCCAAATGCATTTCAAGAGCTATTACCTGTATTGACAGCACACCAAGCAAGAGTGATGAATCGCAGTATTCCTGGGCGACATAATGATGATTCACCTACCATTGCAAGTTGGTTTGTTAATTTTTACAACATTATTTTGGAAGACAAGTTTGGGAGAGTTCAACATGCTGAAAAACAAAACATTTAAAGTTACTTGGAATTATATTTCACAAACTACATTTATGTATGGCTCTAAAGTATCATTTTCAAATGGTGAAGTGACTTTTATAAACCCTTTGATGCCCTCTGGATTACCGATTCATGAGTGGTTGATGTTAAAGCAATTTTCAAAATATAAAAGTGCGCCAAGTTTACCAATTTTGCGTAGAGGACAGCATTATAAATTGCATTTTGATTTTGATGCAACGCCTGCTGGTTCAGTGTATTTTATCATCATTTTTTATAATAAAAATGGCACAAAACTAAGTACTGAGATTGTAAAGTCAAATAGTATTACGATTCAATATCCTGATGAAGCCTATGCTTATAAAATAAAAATGATGAATGCAGCATCGACGAGTCTTGTATTTAGATGTTTAACAATCACAGAGATGACGCATCAAGATGATTTAGAATATAAAAGCATGCGGGTAACGAAGATAGACGATAACCAATATGGAAATGATAAAATAAATGTCATTATTGCAGAACCATCTGACGTCTATCCAACTATTTCGAATGATTTTTTGAAACTGTTTGGTCATGTTTGGCTCGTCGAACGTTGGATGGAAGACGATATCAAGGAAAATATTAAGCAACTAAAGGATGATTTGCAAAGTCAAGATACCCTAACGGCTATTAATTTGATTAGTTATGGGTCAAAGTCAAATGTTTTTGCAACTTATGTCGCTCAGCATTTAGATTGCAAAGTATATCGTACAAGCCATGAAGATGATGATTTAAAAGAATGGCTTAAAGAACATGTCCCAGGAAATCATGAACTAAAAGATACAAATGTCGAGGTTTATTTTAAAGAAGAGCAAGACAACCATCTAAATTATATGTCACGTTTAATGAATCCAGTACGATTTTTAGATTACTTAGATGTATCGAAACTGAATGGTGGGGAAGTAAATGAAACATAAACTAGATGTTACGATAAACGAATTAAGACTAAAGTCGATTAGAAAAATAGTGAAACGCATCAATACATGGGGCGATGAAGTTAAATCATATTCTGATGATGCGTTAAAACAAAAGACAATAGAATTTAAAGAACGTTTAGCATCAGGAGTTGATACACTAGATACATTGTTACCTGAAGCTTATGCAGTGGCACGTGAAGCGAGCTGGAGAGTATTAGGTATGTATCCTAAAGAAGTTCAGTTAATCGGAGCGATTGTATTGCATGAAGGTAACATTGCGGAGATGCAAACAGGCGAAGGTAAAACATTAACAGCAACGATGCCTTTATATTTAAATGCACTTTCGGGAAAAGGAACATATTTAATTACAACGAATGATTATTTAGCGAAGCGTGATTTTGAAGAGATGCAACCATTATATGAATGGTTAGGTTTAACTGCTTCATTAGGTTTTGTTGATATTGTGGATTATGAGTATCAAAAAGGGGAAAAACGTAATTTATATGAACATGATATTATATATACAACTAATGGACGTCTCGGTTTTGATTATTTAATTGATAATTTGGCTGATAGTGCGGAAGGGAAATTTTTACCACAATTAAATTACGGTATTATTGATGAAGTGGACTCAATCATTTTAGATGCTGCGCAAACACCATTAGTTATTTCGGGCGCACCAAGATTACAATCAAATCTATTTCATATTGTGAAAGAGTTTGTAGATACATTGATTGAAGACGTGCATTTTAAAATGAAGAAGACCAAAAAAGAAATATGGCTGTTAAATCAAGGTATTGAAGCGGCACAATCATACTTTAATGTTGAAGATTTATATAGCGAACAAGCGATGGTCCTAGTGCGTAATATTAATCTAGCACTGCGCGCGCAATATTTGTTTGAATCTAATGTCGATTACTTTGTATATAATGGTGATATTGTTTTAATTGACCGTATTACAGGTCGTATGTTACCGGGAACTAAGTTGCAAGCTGGACTTCACCAAGCTATTGAAGCGAAAGAAGGTATGGAGGTTTCAACAGATAAAAGTGTTATGGCAACAATTACCTTCCAGAATTTATTTAAACTTTTTGAATCATTTTCAGGTATGACAGCTACAGGAAAATTAGGCGAATCAGAGTTCTTTGATTTGTATTCAAAAATAGTCGTACAAGTACCAACTGATAAAGCGATTCAACGTATCGATGAACCAGATAAAGTGTTTCGTTCAGTTGATGAGAAAAACATCGCGATGATTCATGATATAGTTGAACTTCATGAAACGGGGCGACCGGTTTTACTCATAACGAGAACTGCTGAAGCGGCTGAATACTTTTCGAAAGTATTATTCCAAATGGATATTCCTAATAATTTACTCATTGCGCAAAATGTTGCAAAAGAAGCGCAGATGATAGCTGAAGCAGGGCAAATTGGTTCCATGACTGTTGCGACTAGTATGGCAGGTCGAGGCACAGATATTAAACTTGGTGAAGGTGTCGAAGCATTAGGTGGATTAGCTGTTATTATTCATGAACATATGGAAAATAGCCGTGTAGACAGGCAATTACGTGGTCGTTCTGGTAGACAAGGGGATCCGGGATCATCTTGTATATATATTTCACTAGATGATTATTTAGTTAAGCGATGGAGCGATAGTAATTTAGCGGAAAATAATCAATTATATTCATTAGATGCACAACGATTATCGCAAAGTAATTTGTTTAATCGCAAAGTTAAGCAAATTGTAGTTAAAGCGCAGCGTATCTCGGAAGAACAAGGGGTTAAAGCTCGTGAAATGGCTAATGAATTTGAAAAAAGCATTAGTATACAGCGAGATCTTGTATACGAGGAACGCAATCGAGTTTTAGAAATAGATGATGCTGAGAATCAAGATTTTAAAGCGTTAGCTAAAGATGTATTTGAAATGTTTGTAAATGAGGAAAAGGTGCTAACAAAATCGCGTGTTGTCGAGTATATTTATCAAAATTTAAGTTTCCAATTTAATAAAGATGTGGCTTGTGTTAATTTTAAAGATAAGCAAGCAGTAGTGACATTTTTATTAGAGCAATTTGAAAAGCAATTAGCTTTGAATCGTAAAAACATGCAAAGTGCATATTATTATAATATTTTCGTTCAAAAAGTCTTTTTGAAAGCAATTGATTCATGTTGGTTAGAACAAGTCGACTATTTACAACAATTAAAAGCAAGCGTTAATCAACGACAAAATGGGCAACGTAACGCTATTTTTGAATACCATAGAGTTGCATTAGATTCATTTGAAGTTATGACACGAAATATCAAAAAAAGAATGGTGAAAAATATTTGTCAAAGCATGATTACATTTGATAAAGAGGGTATGCCAGTTATACATTTTCCATAAATGAAAAGGGGTAGCGCATGACAATATATAATATAAACTTTGGTATAGGCTGGGCGAGTAGCGGTGTTGAATATGCACAAGCTTACCGTGCTAAATTATTGAGACGTACAAATCAAGACACTAAATTTGTGTTTTTAGATTTTATACAGTCAGAGAACATACAGACATTAACGCAAAACATTGGGTTTAAAGATCAAGAAGTTATTTGGTTGTATCAGTATTTTAGTGATATTTCTATAGCACCAACAACGTACACGTTAGATGACATTGAACGTGAGCTTGGTCATGAAATTAGTTTTAGAGAAAGAAATGGTAAGATAGTCCGTCTATATTTTAATGGGAAATCATCATTTGTAACATGTTATCTACAAAATGAACAAAAAGATGTTGTGGATCGTGCAGAATTTGTAATTAATAGTATGTTAGTACGTAAAGATTTTTATAGTTATACGCGTATATTTTCTGAGTATTATGCACCAGCTGATAATAAAGCGAAATTATATATGCGACAATTCTATAATGAAGATGGTTCCATCGCTTATAACGAATATATTGATGGAGACAGCTCTATATATGTGTTTGAAGATGCGGTGTTGTATAACAAAACCGAATTTATTGCATACTTTTTACAACGATTGAATTTAACCCGAGACGATATTGTCATATTAGACCGCGCTTCTGATATTGGTCAGGCTGTTTTGCAGCATAAAGGTGATAGTAAAGTTGGTGTTGTGATTCATGCTGATCATTATAGTAATAATATGATGAGTGAGCAGCATATACTATGGAACAATTATTATGAATATCAATTTTCAAAAGCTAAATACATTGATTTCTTTATTACAGCAACAGATATTCAAAATCATATGGTTTGTCGACAATTTGAGCAATATCAAGGTTATCGCCCACGTGTTTATACTATTCCTGTGGGAAGCATTGATGCATTATCATATCCTAAATTATCAAGAAAGCCATATGCGATGATTAGTGCATCTCGTTTAGCAAATGAGAAACATATTGATTGGCTTGTCAAAGCGGTTATCGTGGCTAAACGACAAGTGCCAGAATTAACATTTGATATTTATGGAGAAGGTAGCGAGAAGACGCGACTGCGTAAAATTATTGATACACACCGCGCGCAAGATTATATTCGTTTACTAGGGCATGTTAAACTTGATGAAATTTATAATGATTATGAGTTATTTCTTTCTGCATCAACTAGCGAAGGTTTTGGGTTAACACTAATGGAAGCGGTAGGCTCAGGACTAGGTATGATTGGATTAAATGTGAATTATGGTAACCCAACCTTTATTCGAGATGGGGAAAATGGCTACTTGGTACCTTTTGATACCGATGAAGATAGTGTGGATGATGTTATCGCAAAACTAGCTCATGCCATTGTAATGTATTTTAACAATGGTCCCCAGACACCACATGACATCTCTTATGAAGTGGCACAGCAATTTATGACTCAAGATATTATTTTAAAATGGGAAACATTAGTTCAAGAGGTGCTACATGATTAAATTATTTGATTACTTTAACAATCATTCACGAAAGTTATATGAGTCTTTTAAAGCCAGTAAGTTGGAAGAAGATTTAACAATTGTACTCAATGACAATGGCTTTTTACCGGACGATGTTATATCACCGTATCAATTTTTTGCAGATAATCATAATACAGAAAATATGAAACCACGATTTTTTAATCAGGTTACTGTACCAGCTTTTTGGGAAATTAAAGGTAACAACAATTCGGCTACAATTAATGATATGGGACGTCTACGAGGCAAAATATTTTATCAAAGTGGAGAGCGCCCTAGAATTGTTAGTCGTGTCGAATGGTTTGATGACCAACAACGTGTCCGATTTGTCGATTATTATTCTAAGAATGGTATTAAATTTGCACAAACTGTTTACGATTTAAATCGTAAAGCGATCTTGAAGAAATATATGACAGCAGAAGGTAAAGAAGTGATTTATGAAAATTTTGTAACATCTGATGTCATATTGGATTGGCAAGGGAAGTCTTACTTTTTCCCTTCAAAGCTCGCATTCGTATTATTTTTTATCAAGCAACTTGAAATTACGGAACATCATTTCGTTATTAACTCACTAGCCCTACCATTTTCAGTGTTATATAATTTGCCATCAAAAGGTAGTGATGTTTTGGTATGGCAAGAACACTGTAATGGTAATGTCCCGGGAAATATGCAATTGATGTGTAAAGGTGATATGAAACGACATTGTAATATTATTATTCCAGATAAAAACGAATATGAAACGATGCTCAATATAGCAGACGCAAAGGTTCAATCTCGTATTTTACAAGGCGGATATCTATATAACTATCGTAGTCGTAATAGATATACTAAAGAAATTGTAATATTAACTAACTCGGATCAACTTCGTAACATCAAGGTATTGGTTGAAACTTTACCAGATTTTAAGTTTCACATCGCTGCTATTACAGAGATGTCTGATAAGCTAATGCAACTTGATCAATATGCTAATGTGCATTTATACCCATCTATTAATATAGATAGGGTAAATGAACTATACCAGTTATGTGATATTTATCTTGATATCAATGAGGGTAATGAAATTTTAAATGCGGTGGAACAAGCGTTTGACTATGAGTTGTTGATTTTAGGTTATCGTCAAACCGCACACCATGCTAAAGTAACATTATCAGAGCACTTATTTGAGCATAATGATGAGATAACAATGGAAAGTAAAGACCAATTAATACAAATGTTAGAGAGTTTGAAAGATCAACAACAGTTTCAAGATGCTTTATTAGCACAAAAAGCACATGCACACGAAATCTCGCGTGAACAATTCGAGCAAGTTTTTAAACAGGCGCTCGAAAGCTAAAAAGAAAAAGCAGTCTAAAATAAAGCATCATTTAATATAAAAGATTTGACGTAATATGATGTAAGCGACATGGACAATATGATATTACGTCATGCTTGTTTTGTTTACTTAAATATAAGCTAAGTAATAAGTAGATAATTACTAACAACAATAACTAGATAGATAAGTATAAATTTCTTGTGAACAGGTATATAATAGTATGTAATTCTTTGAAGGAAGTAAGTGAGGAAGGAGTATATTGATGGCTAAATATCGAGGGGAACCGTTTCAATTATATGTAAAGTTATCGTGTTCGACAATGATGGCGACAAGTATCATTTTAACGAATATCTTGCCGTACGATGCCCAAGCTGCATCTGAAAAGGATACTGAAATTTCAAAAGAGATATTATCTAAGCAAGATTTATTAGACAAAGTTGACAAAGCAATTCGTCAAATTGAGCAATTAAAACAGTTATCGGCTTCATCTAAAGCACATTATAAAGCACAACTAAATGAAGCGAAAACAGCATCGCAAATAGATGAAATCATAAAACGAGCTAATGAGTTGGATAGCAAAGACAATAAAAGTTCTCACACTGAAATGAACGGTCAAAGTGATATAGACAGTAAATTAGATCAATTGCTTAAAGATTTAAATGAGGTTTCTTCAAATGTTGATAGGGGTCAACAAAGTGGCGAGGACGATCTTAATGCAATGAAAAATGATATGTCACAAACGGCTACAACAAAACATGGAGAAAAAGATGATAAAAATGATGAAGCAATGGTAAATAAGGCGTTAGAAGACCTAGACCATTTGAATCAGCAAATACACAAATCGAAAGATGCATTGAAATATGCATCGAAAGATCCAGCAGTGTCTACAACAGATAGTAATCATGAAGTAGCTAAAACGCCAAATAATGATGGTTCTGGACATGTTGTGTTAAATAAATTCCTTTCAAATGAAGAGAATCAAAGCCATAGTAATCGACTCACTGATAAATTACAAGGAAGCGATAAAATTAATCATGCTATGATTGAAAAATTGGCTAAAAGTAATGCCTCAACGCAACATTACACATATCATAAACTGAATACGTTACAATCTTTAGATCAACGTATTGCAAATACGCAACTTCCTAAAAATCAAAAATCAGACTTAATGAGCGAAGTAAATAAGACGAAAGAGCGTATAAAAAGTCAACGAAATATTATTTTGGAAGAACTTGCACGTACTGATGATAAAAAGTATGCTACACAAAGCATTTTAGAAAGTATATTTAATAAAGACGAGGCAGATAAAATTCTAAAAGATATACGTGTTGATGGTAAAACGGATCAACAAATTGCAGATCAAATTACTCGTCATATTGATCAACTATCTCTGACAACGAGTGATGATTTATTAACGTCATTGATTGATCAATCACAAGATAAGTCGCTATTGATTTCTCAAATTTTACAAACGAAATTAGGAAAAGCTGAAGCAGATAAATTGGCTAAAGATTGGACGAATAAAGGATTATCAAATCGCCAAATCGTTGACCAATTGAAGAAACATTTTGCATCAACTGGCGACACGTCTTCAGATGATATATTAAAAGCAATTTTGAATAATGCGAAAGATAAAAAACAAGCAATTGAAACGATTTTAGCAACACGTATAGAAAGACAAAAGGCAAAATTACTGGCAGATTTAATTACTAAAATAGAAACAGATCAAAATAAAATTTTTAATTTAGTTAAATCGGCATTGAATGGTAAAGCGGATGATTTATTGAATTTACAAAAGAGACTCAATCAAACGAAAAAAGATATAGACTATATTTTATCACCAATAGTAAATCGTCCAAGTTTACTAGATCGATTGAATAAAAATGGGAAAACGACGGATTTAAATAAGTTAGCAAATTTAATGAATCAAGGATCAAATTTATTAGACAGTATTCCAGATATACCCACACCAAAGCCAGAAAAGACGTTAACACTTGGTAAAGGTAATGGATTGTTAAGTGGATTATTAAATGCTGATGGTAATGTATCTTTGCCTAAAGCGGGGGAAACGATAAAAGAACATTGGTTGCCGATATCTGTAATTGTTGGTGCAATGGGTGTACTAATGATTTGGTTATCACGACGCAATAAGTTGAAAAATAAAGCATAATTATATTGGGGGAAGAGCATCTATATATTTTTTTTAAGTATATAAGACGTCTTATTTCCCCTTAAATTATTGTGAAGTATATGCAAAATGCAATGAATAGATTGTCCATCATTTTAACGTTATAATGAATTTAACGACTTAGAACTACACAAGTAAAGGAGAATGAAGATGTCTCGAAAAACGGCGCTATTAGTTTTGGATATGCAAGAAGGTATAGCGAGTAGTGTACCTAGAATAAAAAATATTATTAAAGCGAATCAGAGAGCAATTGAAGCAGCAAGACAACATCGAATACCAGTCATTTTCATACGTTTAGTTTTAGATAAGCATTTTAATGATGTCTCCTCGAGTAATAAAGTGTTTTCAACAATTAAAGCTCAAGGATATGCGATTACTGAAGCAGATGCATCTACACGAATACTTGAAGATTTAGCACCACTAGAAGATGAGCCGATTATTTCTAAGCGACGCTTTAGCGCATTTACAGGTAGTTACTTGGAAGTTTATTTACGTGCAAATGATATTAATCATTTAGTATTAACGGGTGTCTCTACAAGTGGAGCTGTATTGAGCACGGCATTAGAAAGTGTAGATAAAGACTATTATATTACTGTTTTAGAAGATGCTGTTGGTGATAGATCAGATGATAAACATGACTTTATTATTGAACAAATTTTATCACGCTCATGTGACATTGAATCCGTAGAGTCATGGAAAAGTAGTTTATAGTTAATATAACGTCAATTAAAGCTCGGCAGTAATGTTTGAGAATAAGTACATTTGCTCATATTTATAAAATGTGTGAGATGGCAATTGAAACGGATATGATGAGGAACATTTGAACATAAAATAATATATTTATATAAAATGACCCGAGGCGTTCGAACTGAATGCCTCGGGTTTAATTGAATAAGAAATCGGACTTATGAACAGAAATATGTTTAAGTCCGAACTCCTTGTTTATACTTATAAATTTTACGGGTTTAATAATACTTATTTACCTGTAATATATGATAATTCTTCAGCGGCAGCTGCATTGATAGTTCTATGAGAAATGATACCTAATCCTTTAACATTGGATTCTGAAATAACGATAGAACCATCACTGTTAACTTTTTCAACAAATGCTACATGACCGTAATGTTGATCTGCACCAAATTGTCCAGCCTCAAATACAACAGCAGCATGACGTTTTGGTGTATGACTTACTTGATAATCACGGTATTGAGCTCGATTATTCCAATTATGTGCATCACCTAAATCACCTGAGATAGATGTACCAAATTGTTTCATACGGTTATATACGTACCAAGTACATTGACCATGTGGATATGGCATACTATCAGATACCTCACGGAAAGGTTTGAATTCATCTGATGAATCATCATAATCCTTGATAGAACGTTCATATTTATCTAAATCTGGCATGCGTTCATCGTCAAACTGAGTTAATTGATAGTGTTTAATAATACTGTTTAATTTCTTAGCATAGTTTGGATCTGTAGCATATGTTTTAGATAAGTGTGATGTTGCATCTTTATAAGAATCGGCTTCCGATTTCCATGTTGGTTTATAAATTGTTCGATTGCCATCAATACCATTTTTAATAAGGTCAGAGTAATCTTTTAGTGATTCTTTCGTGCTTGGATATTTTCGGAATCCAGCATTAATACTATACAATTTATTACCATCAGCTTCTAATGTGTTAAAAGGAACAGAATTCCCTTCAAAAGCACCTTTGATACCGAATAAATTATGGTTTGGTGACTTAGCTAAAGCACTACGACCTGAGTCAGATTCTAAGATTGCTTGGGCAATCATGACAGACGCATAAATATCGTTATCTTGACCAATGCGATGTGCATCTTTAGCAATTGATTTGACAAATTGACGTGTATCTTTTGAGTCAACAACGTTAAATTGTCCGCTATCATCATTGTTAGATATACTAGGATCTGTTTCGAATAATGATGTTGCACGTGTATCCTTTTGATTAACATCGTTATTGAATGATTGAGCAGGTTTAGATTTATGTTTCAATTCATCTTGTGTTGGTAACTGTGGATTCTTTGTATTAGATTTTTCATTTTTGTCTTTTTTAGATTGAGATGCATAATCTTTTTGTGTTTTCTTTGCATCTTCACTGTATTGATCCAAAATAGAGTCTAAAGCCGAATCTGACATTGATTGATTATCTTTCGATGAAGATTTTTGATTTGCTTTATCGTCACTTGCTGGTTGACTATTTGATTGATTAGGTTGTGTTGGCTTTGGCGAATTTGGTTGCTTATTAGATGTACTTGGTTTTGTATTGTTTGATTTAGGTGCTTTTTGATTGTCTGCTTTATCTTGTTTAGATGATTGCGTATCAGTGTCATTTTTGATGCTATTGTCACTGTTTTTATTCGAATCATTTGTTGACTTTTCGCCATTACGAGGTTGTTCGTAATCAGAAATATCCGAATTTAAATTGAATAGGTTTTGGATTAAAGTTGTTAATGAGTAATTATCATCGTATTTATTTTTGGTTAGCAATTGGTTTATATTGGTTTGTGGTAAATTCTTATAAATAAAATCAATGATATTGTTAGAGTCTGAAGTGCTGTCGTCTATAGTTTTAAATTTTTTGTCGTTATTGTCTTGGTTACTTGTATTATTGTTGTCTGCTTTATCAATATCTTTACTTGTAGTATCCTTAGAAGTTTCATCGTCATTAGATTTTTTTGAATCATGAGATGTTGTCTTAGCTGTAGTATCTTTTTGAGGTGTATCAGCATAAGCGGTAGGTGAAACTAAAGTAGGTAATACGAGCGTAGTTGATAGCAAATAAATTAAAATTTTATTTTTAGGCATATTTCGTATTCTCCCTTGAAAAATATAATAATTAAGTGTGATAATAAACTATGATTTGTTATAATTTATCGTATGCTGAAAATAGTTGATAGGTATCAATCGACTAAATATCTTCCAGTAAATTGATTATACTAATTCACAACGCAAAAATAAATTAATTTACAAAAAATATATAAAAAATATGAATAATTCCTACATAGGAGTGTGACAATGAAGAACGCATTTAAATTATTTAAAATGGATCTGAAGAAAGTAGCTAAGACGCCAGCTGTGTGGATTATCTTAGCAGGCTTAGCTATTTTGCCATCGTTCTACGCTTGGTTTAACTTATGGGCAATGTGGGATCCATATGGCAACACGGGACACATCAAGGTCGCAGTCGTTAATGAAGATAAAGGCGACATAATCAGAGGGAAAAAAGTTAATGTCGGTAATACGATGGTTAATACACTCAAGAAAAATAAAAGTTTTGATTGGCAGTTTGTAAGTAGAGAGAAAGCTGATCATGAGATAAAAATGGGTAAATATTTTGCAGGTATTTACATCCCATCTAAGTTTACACATGAAATTACCGGGACACTACGTAAGCAGCCTCAAAAAGCAGATGTAGAATTTAAGGTGAATCAGAAGATTAACGCTGTTGCGTCTAAGCTAACAGATACTGGTTCGTCAGTTGTCGTTGAAAAAGCGAATGAACAATTTAATAAAACAGTAACTCGAGCATTATTAGAAGAAGCTAACAAAGCAGGTTTAACTATTGAAGAAAATGTGCCGACAATTAATAAGATAAAAAATGCGGTATATTCGGCAGATAAAGCTTTACCTAAGATTAATGACTTTGCGAATAAAATTGTATATTTGAATAACCACCAAGCGGATTTAGATAAATATGCCAATGATTTTAGAAAACTAGGAAATTATAAAGGTGATATTTTAGATGCTCAGAAAAAATTAAACGAAGTCAATGGTGCTATTCCGCAACTTAATGAAAAGGCTAAGTTGATATTAGCTTTAAATAATTATATGCCGAAAATTGAAAAAGCGTTAAATTTTGCAGCTGATGACGTGCCAGCGCAGTTCCCTAAAATTAATCAAGGACTTAACATTGCGAGTCAAGGGATTGATCAAGCTAATGGACAGTTAAATGATGCCAAAGGCTTCGTCACACAAGTTAGAAGTAGAGTCGGTGATTATCAAGATGCAATTCGACGCGCGCAAGATTTAAATCGAAGAAACCAGCAACAGATTCCTCAAAATAGCGCGGCGAACAACGAAACATCAAATAGTGCACCTGCAGCTGGTAATGGTGTAGCATCAACGCCACCAAGTGCACCAAGTGGCGATACTGCACCAAATAATAATGTTACGCAAAATACCGCACCAAATAGTAATAATGCGCCTGTATCGACTACACCACAAAGTACAAGCGGGAAAAAAGATGGTCAAAGTTTTGCAGATATAACAACAACACAAGTCAGCACAGCTAACGAGAACACACAAAACATTACAGATAAAGATGTTAAATCAATGGAAGCGGCATTAACGGGCTCTTTATTATCATTATCAAATAATTTAGATACCCAAGCGAAAGCCGCACAAAAAGATAGTCAGGCATTACGTAATATTTCGTATGGCATTTTAGCATCGGACAAGCCTTCTGATTTTAGAGAGTCTTTAGATAATGTTAAGTCCGGTTTAGAATACACAACGCAATATAATCAACAATTTATCGATACATTAAAAGAGATTGAGAAGAATGAAAATGTTGATTTATCAAAAGAAATTGATAAGGTAAAAGCAGCTAATAATCGAATTAATGAATCATTAAGGTTAGTTAATCAATTAAGCAATGCATTAAAGAATGGTAGTTCAGGAACTGCTGAAGCTACTAAATTACTAGATCAACTTTCAAAACTAGATTCATCATTATCATCATTTAGAGATTATGTTAAAAAAGATCTTAACAGCTCTTTAGTATCAATATCACAACGTATTATGGATGAATTGAACAAAGGGCAAACTGCATTATCCAATGTTCAGTCTAAATTAAATACAATTGATCAAGTCATTAACAGTGGACAAGCTATTTTAAAAAATGGTAAAACACGTATTGATCGCTTACAAACAGTATTACCAAGTATTGAACAACAATACATTAGTGCTGTTAAAAATGCTCAAGCAAACTTCCCGAAAGTGAAAAGTGATGTAGCTAAAGCTGCTAACTTTGTGCGCAATGACTTACCACAGTTGGAACAGCGATTAACTAATGCGACAGCAAGTGTGAATAAAAATTTACCAACGTTATTAAATGGTTATGATCAAGCGGTAGGATTACTAAATAAAAATCAGCCACAAGCGAAAAAGGCTTTATCAGATTTAGCTGATTTTTCTCAAAATAAATTGCCTGATGTTGAAAAAGATTTGAAAAAAGCGAATAAAATTTTCAAGAAATTAGACAAAGATGATGCAGTCGACAAATTAATCGACACACTTAAGAATGATTTGAAAAAGCAAGCGGGTATTATTGCAAATCCTATTAATAAGAAGACTGTTGATGTTTTCCCAGTTAAGGATTATGGTTCAGGTATGACACCATTCTATACTGCACTGTCAGTATGGGTAGGTGCACTCTTGATGGTAAGTTTATTAACGGTTGATAATAAACATAAGAGTCTAGAGTCAGTCTTAACGACAAGACAAGTGTTCTTAGGTAAGGCAGGATTCTTTATAATGCTTGGTATGTTGCAAGCACTCATTGTATCGGTTGGAGATTTGTTAATCCTAAAAGCAGGAGTTGAGTCACCTGTATTATTTGTACTTATAACGATTTTCTGTTCGATTATTTTCAACTCAATCGTATATACGTGCGTATCATTACTTGGTAATCCAGGTAAAGCCATTGCAATCGTATTGCTTGTATTACAAATTGCAGGTGGTGGAGGAACATTCCCAATTCAAACTACGCCACAATTTTTCCAAAACATTTCGCCATACTTACCATTTACGTATGCAATTGATTCATTACGTGAAACAGTAGGCGGTATTGTTCCGGAAATCCTAATTACAAAATTAATTATATTAACGTTATTTGGCATAGGATTCTTCGTTGTAGGTTTAATTTTAAAACCTGTAACAGATCCATTGATGAAGCGCGTATCTGAAAAAGTTGACCAAAGTAACGTTACAGAATAAAAATTAAATCCACACATTAGGGTTATAGCTCCTTAATGTGTGGATTTTTATGTTTTTAGACAGAAGAGATAGTAATTTCTGTCTTTTATGGGACGGGTGTTATCATTGCTATTATCCAGGATGACTTACTATAGCACTAATATTACCGACAAAGTGAATATCCTCGTCTTCCGTAGTTAAAATAAAGCTAGAACCTTTTTGGATGTCATAGTGCTTATCGTTTACTGTTAAAGTACCAGTACCATCGATAATAGTAACTAAGCAATAAGCATGTGGTTTATTGAATTTTAAATCTCCATGAATATCCCATTTATATACTGCAAAATATTGATTATCTACAAATTGAGTTACAGTGTGTGTGTCGATGTGAGTTGTTATAGGAGTAGTATTTGGTTCATGATTGCCTAATTCAATCACATCTTTACTTTGCTCTAAGTGCAAATCACGCAATTGACCATTTTGATCTCGTCTATCATAGTCATAAATACGGTATGTCGTATCGGATGATTGTTGTGTCTCTAAAATTAAAATACCCGAACCAATGGCATGGACAGTGCCAGCAGGCACATAATAAAAGTCACCGGGCTTAACAGGTATACGTTTGAAAAGACTGTCAAATTCATGATTATCAATCATGTCTATTAACGTCTGTTTATTATGTGCATGTACGCCATATATAATTTCAGCACCTGGGGCTGCATCTAAAATATACCAACATTCTGTTTTACCTAGTTCGCCTTCGTGTTTTAAAGCGTAGTCATCATCTGGATGAACTTGAACAGATAATTTATCATTGGCATCTAATACTTTAGTTAGCAGAGGGAAACTATCTCGTGAATCATTATCGAATAATTCACGATGTTGTGACCAAAGTTGATCTAGGGTCATATCCTTGTATGGACCATTGATAATTGTATTAGGACCATTTGGATGTGCAGAAATTGCCCAGCATTCACCAGTTGTCTCATTAGGGATATCATAGTTAAATGCTTTTAATGCATGACCGCCCCAAATTCTGTCTTTAAAAACGGGTTGTAAAAATAATGCCATAGTTAAAACTCCTCTATATTTTCATTAATAAGTTATAAATTTCTGTAGTACTGTTTGCATTAATTAGTGATTGGCGTGTCTCATCATTCATTAACGCTTTAGATAAGCGCTGAAGTATTTTTAAATGTGTATCCTGACTGTTGTTTGGTACGGCAATTAAGAATATCAATTGAGGTAGACTACCATCTAGACTGTCCCATTTAACACCATGATTATTTTTCATAACAGCTACAATCGGTTGTTTTACAACATCAGACTTTGCATGTGGAATGGCCACGTTCATGCCAATAGCTGTCGTAGACTCCATTTCACGTTCTAGGATTGCATTTTTTAAATGCGATGTGTGCTCTACATAACGGCAAATTTTAAGTTTATGAATCAACATATCAATTGCTTCGTTTCGAGACATGTCGTGATCAGTAATTATCATAGTTTGTTGATCAAAAACATGAGAATGTTTATTGAGATCTGAATGTTTCGCGGTTTTATCTACATTGTCAACCTCTGTATCATGTTGTGTAATATCTGTATCATGAAGTTGCGTGTGTTGCGCTGGTGCATCTACTGCTATAACTGGTGTATTGCGTTTTAATAATAGTACAGTAGTCATTGTGACAAGACTACCTACTATCACTGCAAAGATAAACCATAATACATGATCAATACCACCTAATACAGCCACGATTGGACCTCCATGTGCGACTCTATCGCTGACACCACCAATGGCTGCAATGACTGATGCAATCATTGCACCAATGATGTTTGCAGGTATAATGCGCAATGGATCTTGGGCTGCGAAAGGAATAGCACCTTCAGTAATACCAAACAGTCCCATAGTGAAGGAAGCCTTACCCATTTCTCTTTCGGAATGATTGAATTTATACTTTTGAACAAACGTTGCTAAACCTAAACCGATTGGTGGTGTACATACAGCAACTGCGACCATACCCATAACGGCGTAATTACCTTCAGCAATAAGTGCTGAGCCAAATAAAAATGCTACTTTGTTTACTGGACCGCCCATATCGAAGGCAATCATCGCACCTATAATCATCGCAAGTATAATAATATTAGCACCTTGCATACTTTTTAACCAGGTTGTTAATGCCTCAAAAATATTAGAAATTGGTGCACCGATTAAAAATATAAATATCAATCCTACAACGACCGATGAAATAATGGGAATAATAATGATAGGCATAATTGGTGCCATTGCTTTTGGAACTTTAATATCTTTAATCCACTTTGCGATATAACCTGCTAAGAAACCAGCAACAATACCACCTAAAAATCCTGCGCCTGCATCACTGCCATAAAAACTACCGTCAGCAGCGATAGCGCCGCCAATCATACCAGGAACAAGACCGGGCTTGTCAGCGATACTAACAGCGATATATCCAGCTAGTATTGGAACCATAAATTTAAAGGCTAAACTACCAATGTTTTCAATGGATTTCCAAAATGAATCATCTGGGATGACTAATCCTTTTGATGTCGTTTCACCGCCTAGAGTCAGCGCGATGGCGATAAGGAGTCCACCAACTACGATAAAAGGAACCATAAACGATACACCGTTCATTAAATGTTGATACACCATTTGAATACCACTTTTAGACTTACCGCGATCTTTCGAATGATAATTTGTTTCAGATTGATAAATAGGCGCATCTTGATTAATGATACGTTGAATTAGACCTCTCGGATTATGAATCCCTTCGCGAACATTTTCATTAATCAACCGTTTACCAACAAATCGGGACAGATCAACTTGTTTATCAGCTGCAATTATGACACCGTCAGCTTCTTCGATGTCTTGCGTAGTTAAAACATTTTCAGCACCAACACCGCCCTGTGTCTCTACTTTAATATCCACACCCATTTCTTTTGCTACCTGCTCAAGCTTTTCTTGAGCCATATATGTATGTGCAATGCCATTTGGGCATGAGGTAATAGCTACAATTTTCATAAAATCATCTCCTTTTCTATATTGTAAGCGTATTCTCGATACTAAAAAAAAGAATAATTACCGTTACTAGTGGCAATTATTCTTGTAAGTATTCAAATAACTGTTGCTTTAAACTATGATCATCTAAACTACATAAATGGTTCACTGAATCATCATCCAAGTTAGCAATTAATTGCATCATTTGTTTTGTAAAAGCTTTGTCTTTATGCGAAATCGCTAAGAAAAAGACAAGTTTGACATCGTGTTGTCGCCAAGGAAAAACATCTTTTGTGCGAAAAATAAGCACATGTGATTGTAAAACTTTTTCAGGATCTCCATGAGGAATCGCCATAAAATTACCTATGTATGTAGAAGATGATTTCTCACGCTCTAAAGCTGATTCGATATATCCTTCTACAATCGCATGATGTGCTTGTAATATTTTTTGAGCTTCTTCAAAAATTTGCACAGTATGCCGTGATTTTTGTTCAGTATTTACGACAAGGAAATTGACAGTGTCCATATGATGATGTGCTTGAACTGGATTTTGCTTTTGCTTCACAACGAGTCTGATTTTGTGACGGTCATCTTCAGAAAATAATGGTGCAACCTTGATAGTCGTTAGGTGCTTAGGAAGTATGTTTAGCGTTTGTTTTGGAATATCATGGGTCGTTATTAATAAATCTACATTGTCAAAGTGATAGTGTGTTATATTTTCTAGTTTAATCGTATTTATCACTGACAACTCTTCGGATAAGTTATTTATTTTAGTTTCTAAAAAATTCGACACACCTAGACCATAATAACAAGCAATGACTACATTTAATTGTGTTTTGGTACGACGCTCGATGGCAGCTTGAAAATGAATTGTTAAAAATGCAATTTCATCTTCGCTCATCTCTATATCAGTATCAATTGCTAATTTATCAATCGCTTCAAAAAGTGTGTTAAACACAAAGGGATAGAGTTTTTTAATCTCTATAACTAAAGGATTGTTTAAATAAATGTTTTGAGTGATACGTAAATATGCTTTACTAAAATGATTATATAAATTTTGTTGTAAAATCGAATCTTCATTGAAAGGTATATGAATACGTTGCTGCATCAATTCGATTAAGCGATCAATATAACTTTGTATAAATATACGTTCTATGCCAATATCGAGTTTATTAAAATGATAAGCAATAAAGAATGAAAACATATTGATTACTTTTTCGTTCAAGTCATAACCTAATCTTTCGTTGATTTGCTTAATGCAAGATTGAGATATCAATTTTGAATCGTGGTTTAACGTGTCTAGCTCACTTAAAGATTGCTTACGTTTAATGATTAAAATGAGATGAATTAAAAGCTGTTGTATTTGAATATCAGTTGTTTCAATACTATGTTGTTGAAGTGTCTCTTGTATAATATGCGAAATCATCCTTTGGTGTGAATCAGGTAATTCATTTAAAATTAGGTCTTCAACATGTACATGCCCTGATGATAATTGATTTAAATGGATGATGGCATTAGTGATATCATTATCTGTTCCATCGACCACAATACCTTGTTTTTTCTTGATTGTTAAAGCGATATTAAATTTTTGACACCATTGTTGAATTCGAACGAAATAGTCGTTGAGCACAGTTTTAGATAATAGATAATCTTGCTCTAGTTGTTGCAATGTCTGCGATTTATTGTGCATTAGCAGTTGATACGCCATAGATAATAATAGTTTTTCTTTATATGATTGAATATGCGTGTAACGTTCAGTTATCGTTTCTAAGGTATACTGCGATGTATTTAATTGATATCCTTTAGATTTAATACTAACGATGATATCATCCATAAAATTGCTATTGATAACATGAATATCATTGCGAACTGTGCGGTTTGAAACATTGACATGTTCAGCAATTTCATTAGAACTAATGTGCTTTGATGGATTTTTAATAAAAAACTGGAGTAGTTTTAAGTGTCTATCAAGCATTTAACATGTACCTCCTTTCTAAATTTTCCGTGTAAGCGTTTTTAAAGGTGTATTAATATTATTAAACATGAGAGCTTATACATACGTCAATGACATTAAAGCGAACTTTTATATGAATTTAACAGAGTGCGAATTATGCAAATAAAGAACAGCAGTAAGATATTTCAAATAGAAAAATATCATATTGCTGTTCTTCTGAATTTATGTACCTGATACTTGTGGACGTATCAGGTAAATGATTAATTTTTAGGTGATTGTGCTTGAGGTGTTTGTTTAGAAGACGTATTGGTATTATTTGATTTATTAGCAGGTGGTGTGTTCTGTTGTTGATTATTTTGGTTGTTTGTTGACGATTGACTACCACCATCGTGAGTATTATTTTTATTTGAATTTGAGTCTTTTGGCTGAGCTGGTTGCGTATTCGATGGTGCTGTTGAATGGTTGTTAGGAACATTTGACTGTGAAGATGGTTGATTGTCATTAGTAACGTTATTGCCATTATTTTGATTTTTATCTGCTTTGTCTGCACTATCATCTTGTTGATCATTTTCTTCGGTTTCTGTCTTTTTATGCGTAGCTTTATTTTCTTGTTCTTGGTTATTACTTGATGATGTAGAATGATTTATTGCAGCATAAATTGCGAACCCAAGTGCTCCGATTAATACGATAATTACGATGGTAATAAGAAGTTTTTTCAAATATAACGCCTCCATGTTAATGAAAAGTAGTTGATACGTGAAGCTAAATAATTTATTTCAATATTGCCATAATCATTTTAAAAAATAAATATTAGAAAAGTAGGCGATATTAATATTTTCATTGTTTTTTGTGTACTTCAATTAGTATAACAAAACTGTTGTGTATTTATAAATATAATCATTAGTATTTTTATGGCTGAAAAAGTTATAATAAAAGTGTAAGGAATAAAATATTTGTATGGAAAAGAGAGATAATTATGAATAAAACCAGTAAAGTTTGTGTAGCAGCAACATTAGCATTGGGCACACTGATTGGAGTAACAGTTGTTGAAAATTCGGCGCCAACAAGTAAACAGGCACAGGCAGCAATAACCCCATATTATACTTATAATGGTTATATTGGTAATAATGCTAATTTTATTCTGGATAAGAATTTTATTAACGCGATTAAGTATGATAATGTGAAATTCAATGGTATTAAATTAGCTAAAACGAATACGATAAAAAAAGTAGAGAAATATGATCAAACTTTTAAAGGTGTTTCTGCAAAAGGAAACGAAGCAAGTCAATTGCAATTTGTAGTTAAAAATAATATTTCATTAAAAGATATCCAAAAAGCTTATGGCAAGGACTTGAAAAAAGAAAATGGTAAAACAAAGGAAGCTGATAGCGGTATTTTTTACTATCAAAATGCTAAAAAGACATTAGGCATCTGGTTTGTCGTTGATCATAATAGAGTTGTCGAAGTAACAGTTGGACATACACCATACAAAACAAGTAAATAAAATAATGGCATATTAAGGCTAGAGTGTGAGGGGAGATACCGCATTCTAGTCTTTTTTATTAAATAATAACGATTATTGCGTCTTACATAGTTGTTTGAAATTGATAAAAATGTTTATTTGATCATGATTATTTAAATAGTTATCTCACATATTTCAAGCATTGATTAAGTGTATAGAGCACTATTTTGTATTTGTTAATATTTTCACAAAAATAAAGCCTTGATAAATTTTAAAATATAATTAAGCTCAATTTTTAAAATTTTATTTAGTTACAGATAACATTTTTAAAAAAGAAAAGAATCAATAAATAAAATCAACGAACAAAAAGTATCGAAATAAATAGAAATAATCATTTACTTTTCTGAAAAATTAAATTAATATTTTATTTATAAGCTGTTTTTAAGATTTCAGGAGGAATGAAATGTGAGGAAATTTTCAAGATATGCATTTACAAGTATGGCAGCAGTAACATTGTTGAGCACTTTATCACCAGCAGCATTAGCGATTGATTCAAAAAATAAACCAGCTAATTCTGATATTAAATTTGAGGTGACTCAAAAGAGTGATGCGGTCAAAGCATTAAAAGAATTGCCTAAATCCGAAAATGTAAAAAATATTTATCAAGATTACGCTGTTACTGATGTAAAAACTGATAAAAAAGGATTTACGCATTATACATTGCAACCGAGTGTTGATGGTGTTCATGCACCTGACAAAGAAGTGAAAGTACACGCAGACAAATCAGGAAAAGTCGTTTTAATCAATGGGGATACTGATGCGAAGAAAGTAAAGCCAACGAATAAAGTGACATTAAGTAAAGATGACGCAGCCGACAAAGCATTTAAAGCAGTTAAGATTGATAAGAATAAAGCGAAAAATCTTAAAGATAAAGTCATTAAAGAAAACAAAGTTGAAATCGATGGTGACAGTAATAAATACGTTTATAATGTTGAGTTAATTACAGTGACACCAGAAATTTCACATTGGAAAGTTAAAATTGATGCTCAAACTGGCGAAATTTTAGAAAAAATGAACTTAGTTAAAGAAGCTGCAGAAACTGGTAAAGGAAAAGGTGTACTTGGCGATACAAAAGATATCAATATCAATAGTATTGACGGTGGATTTAGCCTAGAAGATTTAACGCATCAAGGTAAATTATCAGCATTTAGCTTTAATGATCAAACAGGTCAAGCAACATTGATTACTAATGAAGATGAAAACTTCGTAAAAGATGAGCAACGTGCTGGCGTAGATGCAAATTATTACGCTAAACAAACATATGATTATTACAAAGACACATTTGGTCGTGAATCATATGACAACCAAGGTAGTCCAATTGTTTCATTAACGCATGTTAATAACTACGGTGGTCAAGATAACAGAAATAATGCCGCATGGATTGGTGACAAAATGATCTATGGTGATGGTGATGGTCGCACATTCACAAGTTTATCGGGTGCAAATGACGTAGTAGCACACGAATTAACACACGGTGTGACACAAGAGACTGCAAACTTAGAATATAAGGACCAGTCAGGCGCTCTAAATGAAAGCTTTTCAGATGTTTTTGGATACTTTGTAGATGACGAGGATTTCTTAATGGGTGAAGATGTCTACACACCTGGAAAAGAGGGAGACGCTTTACGCAGCATGTCAAACCCAGAACAATTTGGTCAACCAGCTCATATGAAAGACTATGTATTCACTGAAAAAGATAATGGTGGCGTACATACGAATTCTGGAATTCCAAATAAAGCAGCTTATAACGTGATTCAAGCAATAGGGAAATCTAAATCAGAACAAATTTACTACCGAGCATTAACGGAATACTTAACAAGTAATTCAAACTTCAAAGATTGTAAAGATGCATTATACCAAGCGGCCAAAGATTTATATGACGAGCAAACAGCTGAACAGGTGTATGAAGCATGGAATGAAGTAGGCGTGGAGTAAAAATATATAAACAAGAAGAAGTAATGTTAAACACTTATAAATAATTAAATTTTAAATACAGCTTATATATGGGGTATACCTACATTGATAATTGACTTTGTAGGTATACCCTCTCTTTGTAATTAGATGAGAGGAGTGTGAGGGTTGTCTGCCGAAAGACTACTCGGCAGTCTAAAATCATTACAAGTAGTAGATATGTGATAATTAAATGCTGACTTAGAATACAAAATTCATTTTAAAAGTTGTCACAAAAAATTTACATGTATTTTTATTATCTTTTGCAAAACAAAGTGTTAAATTATAAATGAAACATGCATGAATTTATTTTTTAATACAAGAAACGTAACTACCAAAGGAGTTTACAATATGAAGAAAAGTAAACGATTAGAAATTGTTTCTACAATAGTTAAAAAGCATAAGATTTATAAAAAAGAACAAATCATTTCATATATTGAAGAATATTTTGGTGTAAGATATAGTGCAACAACAATTGCTAAAGACTTGAAAGAACTTAATATATATCGTGTCCCTATCGATTGTGAAACATGGATTTATAAAGCTATTAATAATCAAACAGAACAAGAGATGAGAGAAAAGTTTAGACACTATTGTGAACATGAAGTTCTAAGTTCAATCATCAATGGTTCATACATTATCGTTAAAACCTCACCTGGTTTCGCCCAAGGCATAAACTATTTTATCGATCAGCTAAATATAGAAGAGATATTAGGTACGGTGAGTGGAAATGACACTACATTAATCTTAACTGCCTCAAATGATATGGCAGAATACGTATATGCAAAATTATTTAAATAGACATGTATCAAATGAATAATAAAAATTTGTTTCGTATCACGTGTACTCAAGTTAGTTACCAAATATTAACTTGTGTACGCGTTTTTTTATGGAAAGAAAGAATTCATAGTCATTCAATTGACTGTATAAAAAACTTTATACAACATGTTTTTATGGGTATTTTTGAATAAAAAATGTATATTTTGACCCAAAATACCTTTATTTATGTATAAAAATCCATTATTATGTATTGTATAACAAAAAGATATGAAATTTTCGACTTTCTTTATGTGAATATAATCACATGTAAGCGTTTGAAGATTGTCTATACTCTAAATGAATTCAAAGATAAAAGGAGGAAATAGACATGACAGATGGTCCAATTAAAGTAAATAGCGAAATTGGAGCTTTAAAAACTGTGTTACTTAAGCGTCCTGGAAAAGAATTAGAAAATTTAGTACCTGATTATTTAGATGGATTACTATTTGATGATATTCCATATTTAGAAGTAGCTCAAAAAGAGCATGACCATTTTGCGCAGGTGCTAAGAGAAGAGGGTGTTGAAGTACTTTACCTTGAGAAGTTAGCAGCTGAAAGTATTGAAAATCCTCAAGTAAGAAGTGAATTTATTGATGATGTATTAGCAGAGTCTAAAAAAACAATATTAGGTCATGAAGAAGAAATTAAGGCATTATTTGCGACACTTTCTAATCAAGAACTTGTAGATAAAATAATGTCAGGGGTACGTAAGGAAGAAATTAATCCGAAATGTACACATCTAGTAGAGTATATGGATGATAAGTATCCATTCTATTTAGATCCAATGCCAAACCTTTATTTTACTAGAGATCCACAAGCCTCAATAGGACACGGTATAACAATCAATCGGATGTTCTGGAGAGCACGACGACGAGAATCAATATTTATTCAATATATTGTAAAGCATCATCCTAGATTTAAAGATGCGAATATTCCAATCTGGTTAGATCGAGATTGCCCATTCAATATTGAAGGCGGCGATGAACTTGTTTTATCTAAAGATGTCTTGGCTATAGGCGTTTCAGAACGTACATCTGCACAAGCTATTGAAAAGTTAGCGCGACGTATTTTTGAAAATCCGCAGGCGACGTTTAAAAAAGTAGTAGCAATTGAAATTCCAACTAGTCGAACTTTTATGCACTTAGATACAGTATTTACAATGATAGATTATGACAAATTTACAATGCATTCAGCCATTTTAAAGGCAGAAGGCAATATGAATATATTTATTATTGAATATGATGACGTAAATAAAGATATTGCCATCAAACAATCTAGTCATTTAAAAGATACTTTAGAAGACGTACTAGGTATAGATGATATCCAATTCATTCCAACAGGAAATGGTGATGTCATTGATGGTGCTAGAGAGCAATGGAATGATGGCTCAAATACATTATGTATAAGACCAGGCGTTGTAGTGACTTACGATAGAAACTATGTATCGAATGATTTATTGAGACAAAAAGGCATTAAAGTCATTGAAATATCTGGTAGCGAGTTGGTACGTGGACGTGGGGGCCCTAGATGTATGAGTCAACCATTATTCAGAGAAGACATTTAACGTAATAAATTATAGAAACGAGGGTGAAAATAATGACAGAAATTCAAAAACCGTATGATTTAAAAGGCAGATCATTATTAAAAGAAAGTGATTTTACCAAAGCAGAATTCGAAGGACTTATTGATTTTGCAATTACATTAAAAGAGTATAAGAAAAACGGTATTAAGCATCACTACTTATCTGGAAAAAATATTGCACTACTATTCGAAAAGAATTCGACGAGAACGCGTGCTGCGTTTACAGTTGCGTCTATTGATTTAGGTGCGCATCCAGAATTTTTAGGGAAAAATGATATTCAATTAGGCAAAAAAGAATCTGTAGAGGATACTGCGAAAGTATTAGGTAGAATGTTCGATGGTATTGAATTCCGTGGTTTTTCACAACAAGCTGTTGAAGATTTAGCGAAGTTCTCTGGTGTGCCGGTGTGGAATGGATTAACAGACGATTGGCATCCTACACAAATGTTAGCTGATTTTATGACAATAAAAGAGAATTTTGGATATCTAGAAGGAATAAACTTAACTTACGTTGGAGATGGACGTAATAATATTGCGCATTCATTAATGGTAGCAGGTGCTATGTTAGGTGTTAATGTAAGAATTTGTACACCTAAATCATTAAATCCAAAAGAGGCATATGTTGATATTGCAAAAGAAAAAGCGAGTCAATATGGTGGTTCAGTCATGATTACGGATAATATTGCAGAAGCAGTTGAAAATACAGATGCTATATATACAGATGTTTGGGTATCGATGGGTGAAGAAAGTGAATTTGAACAACGTATTAATTTATTAAAAGACTATCAAGTGAATCAACAGATGTTTGATTTAACAGGTAAAGATTCAACGATATTCTTACATTGTTTACCAGCATTCCATGATACAAATACACTTTATGGACAAGAAATTTATGAAAAATATGGATTAGCTGAAATGGAAGTTACAGACCAAATCTTTAGAAGTGAACATTCAAAAGTGTTTGATCAAGCTGAAAATAGAATGCATACAATTAAGGCAGTAATGGCAGCAACATTGGGGAGTTAATCACTAAATGGAACGATATGAATATGATGTGTCTGATGATATAAGTGTCATGTACAGACACCTCATATTGGTATTAAAGGAGAAATGAATATGAACGAATCAGGAGATAACAAACTCAGTAAATCTTCTTTAATTGGACTAGTTATAGGATCCATGATTGGTGGCGGTGCGTTCAATATAATGTCTGATATGGGCGGTAAAGCCGGTGGATTAGCCATTATTATTGGTTGGATTATTACAGCTATAGGAATGATTTCATTAGCGTTCGTATTTCAAAATTTAACCAATGAACGGCCGGAGCTAGACGGTGGTATTTATAGTTATGCTCAAGCAGGATTTGGCGATTTTGTAGGATTTATCAGTGCTTGGGGATATTGGTTCTCAGCGTTTTTAGGCAATGTTGCCTATGCAACACTATTGATGTCAGCAGTAGGTAACTTTTTCCCGATTTTTAAAGGAGGCAACACATTACCAAGTATTATTGTCGCCTCGTTACTACTCTGGGGTGTCCATTTCTTGATTTTAAAAGGCGTTGAAACAGCAGCATTTATCAATAGTATTGTTACTGTTGCAAAGTTAATACCGATTTTACTTGTAATCATATGCATGATAATTGCATTCAATTTTGACACTTTTAAAACAGGCTTTTTCGGTATGACGTCAGAGGGTGTATTGCCATTTAGTTGGGCGAGCACAATGAGCCAAGTTAAAAGTACGATGCTAGTGACAGTTTGGGTGTTTATCGGTATCGAGGGTGCAGTAATTTTTTCTAGTAGAGCTAAAAATAAAAAAGATGTAGGTAGTGCCACGGTTATAGGACTTATATCAGTTTTAATTATCTATTTCTTATTAACTGTATTAGCTCAAGGCGTGATTTTGCAAAATCATATTTCTCAATTAGATTCGCCAAGTATGGCACAGGTGCTTGCAACTATTGTAGGTGGTTGGGGATCTACACTTGTAAATATTGGTTTAATTATTTCGGTACTAGGTGCATGGTTAGGATGGACATTGCTTGCTGGTGAATTACCTTTCATTGTTGCAAAAGATGGATTATTTCCAAAGTGGTTTGCTAAAGAAAATAAAAATGGAGCACCTGTAAATGCACTGCTTATTACCAATATATTAGTACAATTATTTTTAATAAGTATGCTATTTACACAGAGTGCGTATCAATTTGCATTTTCACTAGCATCAAGTGCTATTTTATACCCTTACATGTTCAGTGCATTTTACCAAGTTAAATACACTTTAGAGCATCGACAGCAAGCAACTACTAAGCAATGGACGATTGGCATCATAGCCTCAATTTATGCTATATGGCTTATATATGCAGCAGGTATCAATTACTTATTATTGACGATGTTACTTTATATTCCAGCTCTTCTTGTTTATTCAATCGTTCAAAAGAATAATCAGACACGTTTGATTAAATCAGACTATATTCTTTTTATGATTATTATCGTACTTGCAGTTATCGGATTAATTAAGTTATTGATGGGAACGATAAATGTTTTTTAAAAGGAGCGACAAAAATATGAAAGAGAAAATTGTCATTGCATTAGGCGGTAATGCGATACAGACAAAAGAAGCAACAGCTGAAGCACAACAAACAGCTATTAGACGTGCGATGCAAAACCTTAAACCTTTATTTGATTCACCAGCGCGTATTGTCATTTCACATGGTAATGGCCCACAAATTGGAAGTTTATTAATCCAACAAGCTAAATCGAACAGTGACACAACGCCGGCAATGCCATTGGATACTTGTGGTGCAATGTCACAGGGTATGATAGGCTATTGGTTGGAAACTGAAATCAATCGCATTTTAACTGAAATGAATAGTGATAGAACTGTAGGCACAATCGTTACACGTGTGGAAGTAGATAAAGATGATCCACGATTCAATAACCCAACCAAACCAATTGGTCCTTTTTATACGAAAGAAGAAGTTGAAGAATTACAAAAAGAACAGCCAGACTCAGTCTTTAAAGAAGATGCAGGACGTGGTTATAGAAAAGTAGTTGCGTCACCACTACCTCAATCTATACTAGAACACCAGTTAATTCGAACTTTAGCAGACGGTAAAAATATTGTCATTGCATGCGGTGGTGGCGGTATTCCAGTTATAAAAAAAGAAAATACCTATGAAGGTGTTGAAGCGGTTATAGATAAAGATTTTGCTAGTGAGAAATTAGCAACGCTGATTGAAGCAGATACCTTAATGATTCTTACGAATGTAGAAAATGTATTTATTAACTTTAATGAACCTAATCAACAACAAATCGATGATATTGATGTAGCAACACTGAAAAAATACGCGGCACAAGGTAAGTTTGCGGAAGGATCGATGTTGCCAAAAATAGAAGCTGCGATACGATTTGTTGAAAGTGGGGAAAACAAAAAAGTTATCATTACCAATTTAGAGCAGGCATACGAAGCTTTGATTGGTAATAAAGGTACACACATTCACATGTAGCACTTTATCACGCGACAAAACATTAAATATGTTTCTCCGTTGATTCAAATGAAAAAGTTGTCTGCTGACACTTTGCAAGGTTTGAAGGAGTTTAACTTATGACAGAAAACTTTATTTTGGGTAGAAATAATAAATTAGAACATGAACTAAAGGCATTAGCAGATTACATTAATATCCCATATAGTATATTACAACCATATCAAAGTGAATGTTTTGTCAGACATTATACGAAAGGCCAAGTTATTTATTTTTCGCCACAAGAAAGTAGCAATATTTACTTTTTAATTGAAGGTAACATTATTAGAGAACATTACAATCAAAATGGAGATGTATATCGTTATTTTAATAAAGAGCAAGTATTATTTCCAATCAGTAACTTATTTCATCCGAAAGAGGTTAACGAATTGTGTACAGCATTAACCGATTGTACAGTTCTTGGATTGCCTAGAGAATTGATGGCCTTTTTGTGCAAAGCTAATGATGATATATTTTTGACACTTTTTGCATTAATAAATGATAATGAGCAGCAACACATGAACTATAACATGGCATTAACAAGTAAATTTGCTAAAGATCGAATTATTAAATTGTTTTGTCATCTATGTCAGACAGTAGGGTACGATCAAGATGAATTTTATGAAATCAAACAGTTTTTAACTATTCAACTCATGAGTGATATGGCTGGGATTTCCCGGGAAACAGCTGGTCATATTATTCATGAACTTAAAGATGAAAAACTTGTTGTTAAAGATCATAAAAATTGGTTAGTAAGCAAACATTTATTCAATGATGTATGTGTTTAATATACAATGTAAAATGAATAAGTTGAACATGAGGTCTAACGTACATTTATACGTTAGGCCTTTTTTGCTAGCATGATGAATAATTTAAAATGTTAGTTAAATTTGATTGTTGAAATTACAGTAAAATTTAAGGTGATGAAAAATTTAGAACTTCTAAGTTTTTGAAAAGTAAAACATTTGCAATAGTGTAAAAATGGTATATTGATTTTTGCTAGTTAACAGAAAATTTTAAGTTATATAAATAGGAAGAAAACAAATTTTACGTAATTTTTTTCGAAAAGCAATTGATATAATTCTTATTTCATTATACAATTTAGACTAATCTAGAAATTGAAATGGAGTAATATTTTTGAAAAAAAGAATTGATTATTTGTCGAATAAGCAGAATAAGTATTCGATTAGACGTTTTACAGTAGGTACCACATCAGTAATAGTAGGGGCAACTATACTATTTGGGATAGGCAATCATCAAGCACAAGCTTCAGAACAATCGAACGATACAACGCAATCTTCGAAAAATAATGCAAGTGCAGATTCCGAAAAAAACAATATGATAGAAACACCTCAATTAAATACAACGGCTAATGATACATCTGATATTAGTGCAAACACAAACAGTGCGAATGTAGATAGCACAGCAAAACCAATGTCTACACAAACGAGCAATACCACTACAACAGAGCCAGCTTCAACAAATGAAACACCTCAACTGACGGCAATTAAAGATCAAGCAACTGCTGCAAAAATGCAAGATCAAACTGTTCCTCAAGAAGCAAATTCTCAAGTAGATAATAAAACAACGAATGATGCTAATAGCATAGCGACAAACAGTGAGCTTAAAAATCCTCAAACATTAGATTTACCACAATCATCACCACAAACAATTTCCAATGCGCAAGGAACTAGTAAACCAAGTGTTAGAACGAGAGCTGTACGTAGTCTTGCAGTTGCTGAACCTGTAGTAAATGCTGCTGATGCTAAAGGTACAAATGTAAATGATAAAGTTACGGCAAAAGATTTTCAATTAGAAAAGACTACATTTGACCCTAACCAAAGTGGTAATACTTTTATGGCGGCAAACTTTACAGTGACTGGACAAGTGAAATCAGGGGATTATTTTACAGCGAAGTTACCAGATAGTGTAACTGGTAATGGAGACGTGGATTACTCTAATTCGAATAATACGATGCCAATTGCAGATATAGTAAACGATAAAAATGAAGTTGTAGCAAAAGCGACATATGATATTTTGACTAAGACATATACATTTGTCTTTACAGATTATGTAAATGATAAGCAAAATATTAATGGGAAATTTTCATTACCACTATTTACAGACAGAGCAAAGGCACCTAAATCAGGAACATATGATGCAAATATTAATATTGCGGATGAAATGTTTAATAATAAAATTACTTATAACTATAGTTCGCCAATTGCAGGAATTGATAAGCCAAATGGCGCGAACATTTCTTCTCAAATTATTGGTGTAGATACAGCTTCAGGTCAAAATACATACAAGCAAACGGTATTTGTTAACCCTAAGCAACGAGTTTTAGGTAATACGTGGGTGTATATTAAAGGTTACCAAGATAAAATCGAAGAAAGTAGCGGTAAAGTAAGTGCTACAGATACAAAACTGAGAATTTTTGAAGTGAATGATACATCTAAATTATCAGATAGCTACTATGCAGACCCAAATGACTCTAATCTTAAAGAAGTAACTGATCAATTTAAGGATAAAATCACTTATAAATACCAAAATGTAGCAAGTATTAATTTTGGTGATATAAATAAAACGTATGTCGTTTTAGTCGAAGGTCATTATGATAAAACAGGTAAAAACTTGAAAACGCAAGTCATTCAAGAAAATGTTGACCCAGCGACAGGTAAAGACTACAGTATTTTCGGTTGGAATAATGAGAATGTTGTACGTTATGGTGGTGGAAGTGCTGATGGTGATTCAGCAGTAAATCCGAAAGACCCAACTCCAGGGCCACCGGTTGACCCAGAACCAAGCCCAGACCCGGATCCGGATTCGGATTCAGACAGCGACTCAGGTTCAGATAGCGATTCGGATTCAGACAGCGATTCAGACTCAGACAGCGACTCAGGTTCAGATAGCGATTCGGATTCAGACAGCGACTCAGAATCAGACAGTGAGTCAGATTCAGATAGCGATTCAGAATCAGATAGCGACTCAGATTCAGATAGTGAGTCAGATTCAGACAGTGACTCGGACTCAGATAGCGATTCAGACTCAGACAGCGATTCAGACTCAGACAGCGACTCAGATTCAGATAGCGACTCAGACTCAGACAGCGATTCAGAATCAGATAGCGACTCAGATTCAGATAGTGAGTCAGATTCAGATAGTGACTCGGACTCAGATAGCGATTCAGACTCAGACAGCGATTCAGACTCAGACAGCGACTCAGACTCAGATAGCGACTCAGATTCAGATAGTGAGTCAGATTCAGACAGTGACTCAGACTCAGATAGCGATTCAGACTCAGACAGCGATTCAGATTCAGACAGCGATTCAGACTCAGACAGCGACTCAGACTCAGACAGCGACTCAGAATCAGATAGCGATTCAGACTCAGACAGCGATTCAGATTCAGATAGCGACTCAGACTCAGACAGCGATTCAGATAGCGACTCAGACTCAGACAGCGACTCAGAATCAGATAGCGATTCAGACTCAGACAGCGATTCAGATTCAGACAGCGACTCAGACTCGGATAGCGACTCGGATTCAGATAGTGACTCCGATTCAAGAGTTACACCACCAAATAATGAACAGAAAGCACCATCAAATCCTAAAGGTGAAGTAAACCATTCTAATAAGGTATCAAAACAACACAAAACTGATGCTTTACCAGAAACAGGAGATAAGAGCGAAAACACAAATGCAACTTTATTTGGTGCAATGATGGCATTATTAGGATCATTACTATTGTTTAGAAAACGCAAGCAAGATCATAAAGAAAAAGCGTAAATACTTTTTTAGGCCGAATACATTTGTATTCGGTTTTTTTGTTGAAAATGATTTTAAAGTGAATTGATTAAGCGTAAAATGTTGATAGAGTAGAATTAGAAAGGGGTCATGACGTATGGCTTATATTTCATTAAACTATCATTCACCAACAATTGGTATGCATCAAAATTTGACAGTCATTTTACCGGAAGATCAAAGCTTCTTTAATAACGATATAACTGCTAAACCATTAAAAACTTTAATGTTGTTACATGGATTATCAAGTGATGAAACGACATATATGAGATATACAAGCATAGAAAGGTATGCGAATGAACACAAATTAGCTGTGATTATGCCCAATGTGGATCATAGCGCATATGCTAACATGGCATATGGTCATAGCTATTATGATTATATTTTGGAAGTATATGATTATGTTCATCAAATATTTCCACTTTCCAAAAAGCGTGATGACAATTTTATAGCAGGTCACTCTATGGGAGGATATGGCACAATTAAATTTGCATTAACACAAGGGGATAAATTTGCCAAAGCTGTACCATTATCTGCTGTGTTTGAAGCGCAAAATTTAATGGATCTAGAGTGGAATGATTTTTCAAAAGAGGCCATAATTGGCAATCTTTCAAGTGTTAAAGGAACTGAACATGATCCGTATTATTTGCTAGACAAAGCTGTAGCTGAAGATAAACAAATTCCAAAATTGCTCATTATGTGTGGTAAACAAGACTTTTTATATCAAGACAACTTAGATTTTATCGATTATTTATCACGTAAAAATGTTCCTTATCAATTTGAAGATGGACCAGGAGATCATGATTATGCATATTGGGACCAAGCGATTAAGCGTGCTATAACATGGATGGTGAATGATTAATTATTTCCTGGAAAATATGTGGTTGCATTAAATACACAGAGTGAGAGATACAAACTATTTACGCACGACTAACATTTCTGAGTGTTTAAATTAAATTTGTATTAATATGATTGGCGCAATTTGCTGATACGCAAAAATGTTTCTCGTGAAACTTAGATTTAGCTTATAGTTTTATCATCATTTGTATGACTTACATTATAAATTTTATTATAATGAGGTTAACGCTTTGAAAGGAGTCATCATCATGTCGACCAATAAAAACGATTATGAGCATATGTTGTTTTATTTTGCATATAAAACGTTTATTACTACCGCTGATGAAATTATAGAGAAGTATGGTATGAGCCGTCAGCATCATCGTTTTTTGTTTTTTATCAATAAATTACCTGGTATTACTATTAAATCATTACTAGAAATATTAGAAATTTCTAAACAAGGATCACATGCAACACTTCAAAAATTAAAAGAGCAAGGTCTCATTATTGAAAAAGTTTTAGAGACTGATCGACGTGTCAAAAAATTATATTCGACGGATAAAGGCGATCAACTCATTGCTGAATTGAACAAGGCGCAAGATGAATTATTGCAAAATATATATCAACAAGTCGGTTCGGATTGGTATGATGTGATGGAAGCATTGGCTAAAGGGCGACCTGGCTTTGATTTTATTAAGCATTTGAAAGATGAAAAAGAAAGCTAGCATCAGAAATGTTAAAAAATCTTCGCATTCTTAAATTTAAAAAATATGTCAAAAAGTGTATAATAAAAACATATAATTTAATTGAACTCAGTTTCAACACATCTTAGAAAGGAGTTTGAATGATGAAAAAATTAGCAGTTATTTTAACATTAGTTGGCGGTTTATACTTCGCATTTAAAAAATACCAAGAACGTGTTAACCAAGCACCTAACATTGAGTACTAAATTAAACCATAAAAAATTCCCGAACACCTTGTTATAGTGCTCGGGAATTTTTTTATGCTTTACTTGAATATATCAAATATTATTTTTGCGCTTTCTGTATTTTCGATATTACCACTAAATGATTCTGATCTAGGTCCATAAGCGTAGGTATTAACATCCTCGCCTGTATGTCCATCGGAAGTCCACCCTGTATAAGATTTATCATTTACTGGCTTCTGAATAGCGTGTTGTAGGGCTTTTGTTTGCGTTTCTACTTTTGCGGATTTTTCGTCTTTTTCTTTTTTAAGTAGTCTTTTTAGCTTTTTATTCTCTTTTTTAACCTTTTTCATATCATCTTGTGAAAATTCAAAGCCATAACCTTCATTAATAACTTTTTCAGGGTCTTCACCTTTAGCCATTTTTTCTGTCATATATGATCCAGAGTGTTTCATCGATTTAATCGGTTGAGGATTCCATTCGTATCCTTTATCTTTACCAATTGTTAGACCACCAGTAGAGTGATCTGCTGTTGCAACGACAAGTGTATCTTTATGTTTCTTAGCATATTGAATGGCGTCATCGAATGCTTTTTCAAAACCTTCCATTTCAGACATAACGCCTGTAATATCGTTGGAATGCGCTGATTTATCTATAGAAGCACCTTCGACCATTAAAAAGAATCCTTTTTTATTACGCTCAAGCTTACTAAGTGCACTTTGTTGCATATCAGCTAATGATGGTTCATCTTTAGAAGCATCTATTGCAAGTGGCATATTTTTATCTGCAAACAAACCAAGAACTTTATCTTTATCAGATTTTGATAACTCCTTACTGTTTGTGGCAAGGTCGTAACCATCATTTTTGAATTTTTTATCTAAATTGCCATTACTTTTACCGAAATATTTAGCGCCGCCGCCTAATAAAACATCAACTTTATGCTTTCCGTTGATTTTATCTTTATAAAATTGTTTAGCGATTTCGTTTTTATCATCTCTAGAAGTCACGTGTGCAGCATATGCTGCTGGTGTTGCATCTGTTAATTCAGCTGTTGAAACAAGACCAGTCGACTTACCTTTTTCTTTTGCACGTTCAAGCACCGTCTTTACTTTCTGCTTGTTACTGTCAACACCGATGGCACCATTATATGTCTTATGACCAGAACTAAAGGCTGTTCCGCCAGCTGCAGAATCAGTAATATTCTGTTTTGGGTCATTTGAATATGTACGATTTGTGCCTTTTAAATATGAATCAAAAGCAGTAGGGGTCATTTCTTTAGCATGCGGATCATTTTTATAATAACGATAAGCTGTGTTAAATGATGGACCCATGCCATCGCCAACTAAAAAGATAACATTTTTTGGATTTTTAGTATTACCAACCGCGAAACTTTCATCTTTAGAACTTTTATCGGATTGCGCAATTGCAGGTGTGACAGAACTAAAAACCGTTGACACGATAATAAGGTTAGCAACTGCAAATTTTGTGGCTTTTTTAACTGATAACATAAGACATCCTCCTGAGTATATGACTATGTCTTCAGTGTAAAAGAGGAATTTTGAGCAATTATGTAGTTTTAGTTAAAAATATGTAAACAGAGTGATTTAGAATAACAAAAAATGAATATATATGACAATTTGTTATAGAAAGCGTTAGAATAGAAGCGTGTGAAAATATAGAATTAAATATAATTTGAGGTGGAAAAATGATACTAGTAATGTTATCTCCATTATTAATCATATTCTTTATAGTGTTGTCTATTTTAGAGGAGCGTAAACGTACGAAGAAAAAGCAACTCGAGAAAGAAAAAGCAAATACACTAAATCAAAATACAAATGACACGGAAAGTTCAAATCAAGAGCCGTCATTGCAACAGGCTAAAGAACAAAAAGATAACAAAGGGTAATTCAATTGAAGGAAGAAGATTATAGATGAAAATATTAATTGTTGAAGATGATTTTGTTATAGCAGAAAGTTTAGCATCTGAACTTAAAAAATGGAATTACGGTGTTATTGTCGTTGAACAATTTGATGATATACTGTCTATCTTTAACCAACATCAACCTCAGCTTGTATTGCTAGATATTAATTTGCCAACGTTAAATGGTTTTCATTGGTGTCAAGAAATCCGAAAAACATCTAATGTGCCAATTATATTTATTAGTTCCCGTATTGATAATATGGACCAAATTATGGCAATACAAATGGGGGGAGATGATTTTATCGAAAAACCATTTAACTTGTCATTAACGATTGCCAAAATTCAAGCATTATTGAGACGAACTTATGACTTGTCAGTAGCTAATGATTCATTGACGGTTAAAGGTTGTACATTAATATTAGATGAAGCAAAAGTCGTGTATCAAGAACAAAACATACAGCTATCTTTGACTGAATTACAAATATTAAAGTTATTATTTCAAAATGAAGATAAATATGTAAGTAGAACTGCTTTAATTGAAAAATGTTGGGAATCAGAAAACTTCATAGATGATAACACATTAGCTGTTAACATGACGCGCCTGCGTAAAAAATTAAATACTATTGGCGTTAATGATTTTATTATTACAAAGAAAAATGTCGGATATAAAGTATAGGGTGAATGCAATGACCTTTCTTAAAAGTATTACTCAGGAAATAGCAATAGTCATAGTTATTTTTGCTTTATTTGGCTTAATGTTTTACCTGTATCATTTGCCATTAGAAGCATATTTACTAGCACTTGGCGTTATTTTATTATTATTACTCATATTCATAGGTATTAAATATTTAAGTTTTGTAAAAACTATAAGCCAACAACAACAAATTGAAAACTTAGAAAATGCGTTGTATCAGCTTAAAAATGAACAAATTGAATATAAAAATGATGTAGAGAGCTACTTTTTAACATGGGTACATCAAATGAAAACACCCATTACTGCAGCACAACTGTTACTTGAAAGAGATGAGCCTAATGTTGTGAATCGTGTTCGTCAAGAGGTTATTCAAATTGATAACTATACAAGTTTAGCACTTAGTTATTTAAAGTTATTAAATGAAACTTCTGATATTTCTGTCACTAAAATTTCGATTAACAATATCATTCGCCCAATTATTATGAAATATTCAATACAGTTTATTGATCAAAAAACAAAAATCCATTATGAACCTTGTCATCACGAAGTATTAACTGACGTTAGATGGACCTCTTTACTGATAGAACAATTAATAAATAATGCACTTAAGTATGCGAGAGGTAAAGATATATGGATTGAATTTGATGAGCAATCCAATCAATTATACGTAAAAGATAATGGTATCGGTATTAGTGAAGCGGACTTGCCTAAAATATTTGATAAGGGCTATTCAGGTTATAATGGCCAGCGTCAAAGTAACTCAAGTGGGATTGGCTTATTTATCGTAAAACAAATTTCAACTCACACAAACCATCCTGTTTCAGTCGTATCTAAACAAAATGAGGGTACAACATTTACGATTCAATTTCCAGATGAATAAAAACTTTCAATATTGTAAGCATACTAGTAACATTTTTTCACTAATTTAAATGTTATTAGTATTTTTTTGTTTTAATATAGAACTAACAAAGAAATGAGGTGCATGCCATGTTGCTAGAAGTGAAACATGTAAAAAAGGTTTATGGTAAAGGTTTGAATGCTACGACAGCACTTAATCAAATGAATTTATCAGTTGGAGCTGGTGAATTTGTTGCAATTATGGGTGAGTCTGGGTCAGGGAAGTCTACACTACTAAATTTAATTGCTTCTTTTGATGGACTAACTGAAGGTGACATTATTGTGGATGGCGCACATTTAAATAATATGAAAAATAAAAGTAAAGCACTGTATCGTCAACAAATGGTAGGTTTTGTTTTTCAAGATTTTAATCTTTTACCAACAATGACGAATAAAGAAAATATAATGATGCCATTAATTTTAGCTGGTGCTAAACGAAAAGATATAGAACAAAGGGTACATCAGTTGGCAGTACAATTACATTTAGAGGGATTCTTAAACAAGTATCCTTCTGAAATCTCGGGGGGTCAGAAGCAACGCATTGCCATTGCACGTGCATTAGTTACTAAACCGACGATTTTACTAGCCGATGAACCTACAGGTGCACTTGATTCAAAAACATCAAAGGCATTGATGATGTTATTTCAAGAGATTCATCAATTGGAACAGACAATTTTAATGGTAACTCATTCAAATATCGATGCGTCTTATGCAGAGCGAGTAATTTTTATTAAAGATGGGCGTCTATATCATGAAATATATCGTGGCGAAGAAAGTCAATTAGCTTTTCAACAACGAATAACAGATAGCTTAGCACTTGTGAATGGAGGAAGTGTCAATATATGAAGTTAAGATTGTTATGGCACATAGTGCGACGTCAATTTATTACGCAGCGACTTGTAATCATTCCATTCATTTTAGCGGTAAGTGTACTATTCATGATTGAATATACGCTTGTGTCAATTGGGTTAAATAGCTACATAAAACAGAAGAATGACTTCCTAGTACCATTTATTATCATAGCTAATTTTTTTATGGCGCTTTTAACTTTTATTTTTATTTTCTATGCAAATCACTTTATGATGTCACAAAGACGAAAAGAGTTTAGCATTTTTATGACATTGGGCATGACCAAGAAAAGTATGCGTTTAATTGTAGTAATGGAAACTATCTTACAATTTATAATAATTTCAGTCGTTAGTATTGCCGGCGGATACTTACTTGGTGCGATATTTTTCTTGTTTATACAGAAAATAATGGGCAGTGAAGTTGCGACGTTAAGGTATTATCCATTTGACTTTGTAGCGATGTTTATTACTTTGATTATCATTGCTGTATTAATGGGCATGCTACTTATATTCAACTTGTTCAGTATTAATTTTCAACGGCCGATAACTTATCAACATCGTTCCGATTCTAGTGTCATATCACGATGGTTGCGTTACGTTTTAATTGTTATAGGAAGCGCAGCACTATATTTAGGCTACTTTATTGCATTACAACAAGATACGACGTTTGGTGCCTTTTTTAAAATATGGATTGTCATAGGATTAGTTATTATCGGTACTTATGCATTTTTTGTAGGTATAAGTGAAATAATTATTAGTATATTGCAGCAGGTATCAAAAGTTTACTATCATCCACGGTATTTTTTTGTGGTAGTTGGGATGCGTGTACGTCTTAAAATGAATGCAGTCAGTCTTGCAACAATCACTTTGCTGTGTACATTTTTGATTGTAACGCTCACAATGACATTAACAACCTATCGTGATATGAATCATACCATTACGAAATTGATTACGAATGATTATGATTTGTCATTTAGCGACAATTCTAAGTCACAAATAGAACGTCAACAAACAATTGAGAATATTAAACGTGATATACAGGGTTCGGTTAATGCAAAAGACTTCAAAGTATATGAAACGACATTATTTAGAGCTTCTTTAGAAAAGAATCGTGCTTATTACAAGTTAAAACAGGCTAGTGATGATATTCCAATAGACTTCATTGGTAATGAAGGCGCGATATTTTCAAGACAATCAGTAATGATTACAGCTTTTACTGCACAAGATTATAATCGATATCACCAAAACAAATTACACTTAGACAATCAAAGTATAGGTATGATTACGAATGTACCTATTTTTAAAAAGCAGTCTAAGGTCGGTCTTAATAATGAAGTCTTTAAAGTGAAACAACTTGACGCACATGCGTTAAATTTGATGATGATTCAAGATAGTATGGTTTTAATTGTTAAAGATAACAATCAATTACAAAAAGTAAAAGGATTTTATGCACATGAACAAAAGAATTCGACAATATCGATAAACTTTAATGTATTTGGAAAGACGAAATTAACAACATCACAAATACAAAAGCTATCGAAAAAATACGATGCGTCAATAAATTCTAAATCAGAAATGCTAATGGTTTGGGATCGTTTGACAGGTGGACTAATATTTGTAGGTGGCGTAGTATCAATTGTACTTGTCATTGGAATATTTCTAATGATGTACTATAAACAAGTTTCAGAAGCCTATGCAAATCAGCACAATTATGACATTATGAAAAAACTTGGTTTAGATAATGGAAGAATAGCAAAGATAACACGAAATCAAATGACTTTCTTGTTCGCAATACCAATAACAGTAGCACTGATTCACACATTAATTTCTAGTAACATTGTATATACGTTACTAAATATGATAGGTATTAATAACCATCATATATTTTTAACAAGTTACGTACTAGCTGTCATTATAATTTCGTTTCTATATATGGCGATGTACAAAATAACTTCCTATATTTATGCTAAAGTTATTCATCAACAACGCAATTAACCATGTTTCAGTGAAATCACAATCAATCATGTATTTTCACTGAAATATATTATATTAAAAAGAAACCTAAAAACATTACAAATAACAATAACAAATTTCAACCGATAAGATAAAATGTCTTGTCGGTTTTTAATATAACAAGTGATATTTTGGAAATGCCAAAAATATATAGATTGTTTATATAAAATGATTTAAAATGTTTTATAACAACATATTTTATGCAACACATAAAATGGGTAACTAACATCACGAAATCATTGTATTTGTTGTTACACTGATGAAGCGATGTCACAAAGAAATGTCGTTATCAAACGAAGCCCGAAATACATACTGATACTCGAAATAATGTAACGATAAATAACAATGATAACGATTGATTACTACGCAAAAATATATGTAAATTGACGATTTAAATGCAATTCGTATATTTTGCCAATGATTTACACATTAAAATGTTTGAAAATTGTCATAATTCAGTCTAATTTAAAAGGAAGTTAATTACAAAATTCAAAAATCATGCATCGTGTCATTTAGATATTGAAAAAGATGAGTCAAATTTGTTTCATATATTTTCCAATAACAAATTATTATATCTAAATATACAATCAGAAATATATGAATAGAAATATCAATAAGAAAAATAATATGATTAAAAATGATGAATGGCATACTTATAAAGTGTCTAAATATTGGCGGTCAATATTACTTATAAACACGAATGTTAAGTAATGTAGACAATGATGAAAAAACAATAAGTAGAAACTCTATATAGAATGTTCGTTTTTATTTTTAATAATTGAATAATCATTATTGATGATTTAATATGTATTCGGTCGCACACGATACAAAGTGACTTGTTTTAATGATATGCAATAATATGACGTTTATCGTCGCGTGTAACAATGTATGAGTGTGTCAGTTTAATTTTAAAAGGGTTATAAGGATATTTAATAAGATAAAGGAGGGCTTAATAAACAATCACATGTGAAGTTTTTAAGGATTATATGAGTTGGGCAGCTCTTTAATCCATAGTTATAACGAATTTTAAATTGTTAGATCTAACGTATGGTATCAGTATGTATGAGTTTAACTTAAGTATTAATCTATAGTTTAAAGAGCGGTCTAATTGTCTTTTTAAAAATAGAAAATAAGGATGATTATAATGAGGGGTTATAACGAAAGATATTGTAGCTGGACTAATACAGCTATACAATGTGATTATTTTAATAAAGTAAGACAGGTGAAAAAAGACGGTAAATCGGATAGGTTGAGCAACAACATAAACTCGAACATTATTTATCGTGTGCTCGAAAAATGTATCACGCTATATAATGTATGTTCGCGGTGTAAACGCGCACTTATTTTATCAGAACATTCTAAAAAGAACATATTCAATATAAAAAAGGCTGTGTAGGGGTGTCTTATGAATAATAGAAATGTGTATGATATCGAAGTAAGTGATTATAAAGGCTTAACTTATAAATTAGAAGCATTTAGAGGTAAAGTGATTTTAGTTGTTAATACTGCAACAGAATGTATATATAGCGAACAATTGAAAAAACTAGAGACTTTGTTTCAAAAATATAAGGATCGTGGGTTTGTAGTGTTGAGTTTTCCGAATAATAATTTTGACAATCGACAACCAGGTTCTAATGAAGAAATCTTGAAAATTAGTCGTGAGAAATTTGGTGTTACATTTCCAGTGCTAGCTAAAATATCTGTGAACGGGAACGATGAACATCCGTTATTTACGCATTTAAAGAATGAACAACCAGGAATCTTTGGGTCCCCAATAAAATGGAATTTCACAAAATTTATAATCGATCGACAAGGCAATGTTGTAAATCGATTCTTGCCAATGGAAGATCCATTGGATATATCGACAAATATAGAAATATTATTGCAAGAATCTTCATCTTAAATTTAAAATTGAGCGCTTAGTATGCAAATAACACAAGAGCCTCTTAATGATGTACTAATAGTATGTCATTAGGAGGCATTTTATATTTAGAAAATCAGTAATTTGACCTATTTTACTGAAAGGCTGATTTGGTACATAATAAATAGTAAATAAATAAAAAATAACAACGATGCATTACTGTATGCATTAATAACTGACACGACATAATCAAAGTTTTGTCTGAATTACTGATAATGTCATTCAAGCAACATGAAAGTTGTAAATATTTGCAAGTATAACTATCAGACACAACTCAAGTTTGTTTTAATTTATACCATACATATTAAAAAATTGACTAAACTATCGATAAAAAAAGAGTCAATCATCTATTTCAAGTTTATTGAGGTGAAAACATTTGAAATTAAATACATCTAATAGTCCATTTACAGAAAAACAAGTCACAGAGATTAACAATCTGCTGCAAACATTAACAGAGAGCCAACAACAGTGGCTTAGTGGTTTTTTACTAGCTAATAGTAACGATACGACAAGTGATAGTAATCAACAACAATTAGAGACAGAAGTGTGGCAACAATCACAAATATCAGAAGAACAAGCAACTTCAACAACGTATATGTTACAAAATAAAGAGCCACATATCGAAGCTAATCAGCGGCATGTTACAGTGCTATATGGTTCTGAATCAGGTAATGCCATGCGTTTAGCTGAAATTTTTTCAGAACGTTTAAGTGATATCGGACATCAAGTTGTTTTGATGTCAATGGATGAATATGATACGACAAACATCGCGCAGTTAGAAGATTTATTTATTATTACGTCTACTCATGGTGAAGGAGAACCGCCTGATAATGCATGGGATTTCTTTGAATTTTTAGAAGACGATAACGCACCTAATTTAAATCATGTGAGATATTCAGTACTAGCTTTAGGTGATCAAACATATGAATTTTTCTGTCAAGCTGGTAAAGATGTAGATGCTTTACTAGAAAATCTAGGCGCTGAGCGTATATGTAAGCGTGTAGATTGTGATATTGATTATGAAGAAGACGCAGAAAAGTGGATGGCAGACATCATTAATATGATTGATACTACATCAGAAGGTATTCAAAGTGAATCGGTGATAAGTGAATCAATTAAGTCTGCCAAAGAAAAGAAATATTCTAAATTAAATCCATACCAAGCAGAAGTTTTAGCGAATATCAATTTAAATGGTACCGATTCAAATAAAGAAACACGACATATAGAATTTTTACTTGATGATTTTAGTGAATCATATGAACCAGGAGATTGTATAGTAGCATTACCGCAAAACGACCCTGAATTGGTTGAAAAACTAATATCCATGTTAGGTTGGGATCCGCAATCTCCGGTGCCAATTAATGATCATGGTGATACAGTTCCTATTGTTGAAGCACTAACATCACATTTTGAATTTACTAAATTAACATTGCCATTATTGAAAAATGCAGATATCTATTTTGACAATGAAGAATTATCTGAACGTATTCAAGATGAGTCATGGGCGCGTGAATATGTTATAAATCGGGACTTTATAGATTTAATAACAGATTTTCCAACTATAGAATTACAACCTGAGAATATGTATCAAATCCTTAGAAAATTACCACCAAGAGAGTATTCGATTTCTAGTAGTTTTATGGCAACGCCAGATGAAGTGCATATTACCGTTGGTACGGTTCGTTATCAAGCACATGGACGTGAGAGAAAAGGTGTATGCTCGGTTCATTTTGCTGAGCGAATTAAACCAGGCGATATAGTACCAATTTATTTGAAGAAAAATCCGAACTTCAAATTTCCGATGAAGCAAGATATACCGGTTATTATGATTGGACCAGGTACTGGAATTGCTCCTTTTAGAGCATATTTACAAGAACGTGAAGAACTTGGTATGACTGGGAAAACATGGTTGTTCTTTGGCGATCAACACCGTAGTTCTGACTTTTTATATGAAGAAGAAATAGAAGAATGGCTTGAAAATGGAAACTTAACACGCGTAGATTTAGCATTTTCAAGAGACCAAGAACACAAAGAATATGTACAGCATCGTATAATGGAAGAAAGTGAACGTTTCAATGAATGGATTGAGCAAGGCGCAGCAATCTATATTTGTGGTGATGAAAAATGTATGGCGAAAGATGTCCATCAAGCCATTAAAGATGTATTGGTAAAAGAACGTCATATTTCTCAAGAAGAAGCGGAGACGATATTGCGTCAAATGAAACAGCAACAACGCTATCAACGTGATGTTTATTAGCGATTGGTGTTAAATGTTTTAAGATGAAATGACGTAAAAAGATATAAAGGATGTTGCTCAACATGAATATGCCATTAATGATAGATTTAACAAATAAAAATGTCGTCATAGTTGGTGGAGGCCTCGTTGCAAGTCGTCGGGCACAAACATTAAGTCAATACGTTGAACACATAATGGTTATCAGTCCTGAAATCACTGAAAAACTTCAAAATATGGTAGATAAAGGTGTCGTCATATGGAAAGAAAAAGAGTTTGAACCAAGCGATATTGTAGACGCGTATCTAGTTATTGCAGCAACCAATGAGCCACGTGTCAATGAAGCGGTAAAACAAGCCTTACCTGAGCATGCCCTTTTTAATAATGTTGGAGATGCATCAAATGGCAATGTTGTATTTCCAAGTGCACTACACCGCGACAAGCTAACTATCAGTGTATCAACTGATGGTGCGAGTCCTAAGTTGACAAAATCAATTATGGCAGAGCTTGAGGCGTTATATCCACCATCATACAGTTCGTATATCGACTTTTTATATACTTGCCGACAGAAAATAAAGTTACTTGATATGAATCACAGCGAAAAGCAGCAATTGTTATCACAAATAGTGACGAAAGAATTTATAAACGATACTAAACAAGCTCAATTTTTAGCGTGGTTGGATAAAAAATAATAACTGTGTGCCGTCTAAAGGCAGTCTTGAAGTAATAACATGTCTGTTTGTAAATGAAGATGGGATGCATACTAATAATTTCTAAGCGAAGATGATAAACATATGTAAGATGATTTCTAACATAGAGAAATAGACGATTTGAAAAATCTTAATAAATATATAGGTTATTAGAAAAACTGGTTGAAGTTGCTATGAATAATAGCTAATTTTAGCCAGTTTTTTTGTGTAATAGAACCGAGAATTCAACCATTGCTATTAAAAATGATACTTATGAAAAGATTCAAATTAATCAATTGGATTCAAATAGTCATTAGAGATACTGCATAAAAATTAGATAACCGAATTAACTATTACGCAAAAAAGATTTTTTTGATAAAATGAGATAACTTAAATATAAAAAATTATATTAATTATAATATTTAAGTTAAAGAGGGGGATTATGTAAATTGTATTAAAAGTGGAGGGAGAAAATAATATGAATAGTGATAATATGTGGTTAACAGTAATGGGGCTCATTATTATTATTTCAATTGTAGGTTTACTCATTGCCAAAAAGATAAATCCAGTTGTTGGTATGACAATCATACCTTGCTTAGGTGCAATGATTTTAGGATATAGTGTGACAGATTTGGTTGGATTTTTTGCTAAAGGGTTAGATCAAGTCATCAACGTTGTTATTATGTTTATCTTTGCTATTATTTTCTTTGGCATCATGAACGATAGTGGTTTATTCAAGCCGCTTGTCAAACGCTTAATAATAATGACACGAGGCAATGTCGTCATTGTCTGTGCAATGACAGCTTTAATTGGCACAATAGCCCAATTAGATGGGGCCGGTGCGGTAACATTTTTGCTTTCTATTCCTGCATTATTACCTTTATATAAAGCGTTAAATATGAATAAATATTTATTGATTTTACTATTAGCATTAAGCGCGGCGATTATGAACATGGTACCTTGGGGAGGTCCAATGGCACGTGTAGCTGCAGTGTTAAAAGCCAAAAGTGTCAATGAATTATGGTATGGATTAATTCCTATTCAAATAATAGGATTCATTCTTATTATGTTGTTTGCGGTATATCTTGGATTTAAAGAACAGAAACGTATCAAAAAAGCAATAGAGAGAAATGAATTACCGCAAACACAAGATATAGATGTACATAAATTAGTTGAAGTATATGAACGAGATCAAGATGTAAGGTTTCCTGTAAAAGGACGTGCAAGAACAAAATCATGGATAAAATGGGTGAATACAGCTTTAACTTTAGCTGTTATTCTATCGATGTTAATAAATATTGCGCCACCTGAATTTGCATTCATGATAGGTGTCTCATTGGCGCTCGTTATTAATTTTAAATCAGTGGATGAACAAATGGAGCGATTAAGAGCGCATGCGCCGAATGCATTAATGATGGCTGCAGTGATTATTGCAGCAGGTATGTTTTTAGGTGTACTAAATGAAACCGGTATGCTTAAAGCGATTGCGACGAATTTAATCAAAGTGATTCCTGCAGAAGTAGGACCATACTTGCATATTATTGTAGGTTTACTTGGCGTACCATTAGATTTACTAACTAGCACAGACGCTTATTATTTTGCTGTGTTACCGATCGTCGAACAAACAGCAGGGCAATTTGGTGTACCGTCTGTATCAACAGCTTATTCAATGGTTATAGGGAATATTATAGGTACATTTGTCAGTCCGTTTTCACCAGCCTTATGGTTGGCAATTGGTTTAGCAGAGGCAAACATGGGCACGTATATTAAGTATGCATTCTTTTGGATTTGGGGATTCGCCATCGTTATGTTAGTAATTGCAATGTTGATGGGCATTGTGACGATTTAAGTATGAAAAATAGAAACTATAGTCCCGGTGCAAAATGAAATAATAGTTGCATAAACATGTCGAAATGACAGAACGATTCGAGAACAATTTTAAAAATTAATGAAATAATTGTGTAGAAATATGAATTTCACTAAATGTTAATAACTTTGTGACGTTTTAGTTAACAGACTAATAAAAATTTGAAAATACTATATATAGTGGTATAACGTAATGAGTAGACACAATATATAGGAAGAAGGGGTAAAATGAATCAAATCGAAGAAGCATTAACGGGTTTGATTTCTAAAGATCCTGCTATTGTTAACGAAAATGCCAACAAAGATAGTGATACATTTTCAACAATGAGAGATTTAACAGCAGGTATCGTTTCTAAATCTTACGCATTAAATTATTTATTACCAAAGCACGTTGCAGATGCACATCAAAGAGGGGACATACATTTTCACGACTTAGATTATCATCCATTCCAACCGTTAACAAACTGTTGTTTAATAGATGCTAAAAATATGCTACATAATGGATTTGAAATAGGCAACGCGAATGTAACTTCACCAAAATCAATACAAACTGCATCAGCGCAGCTTGTACAAATTATAGCCAATGTTTCCAGCAGTCAATATGGTGGCTGTACGGTTGACCGCGTTGACGAATTACTTAGTACATATGCACGACATAATGAAGAACAACATAGAAATATCGCAAAGCAATTTGTCAAAGAATCTGAAATTGATCGTTATGTTGATCAACAAGTCACTAAAGACATCAATGATGCGATTGAAAGTCTAGAATATGAAATTAATACCTTATATACATCTAATGGACAGACACCTTTTGTAACATTAGGATTCGGCTTAGGTACAGATCATTTAAGTCGCAAAATTCAACAAGCTATCTTAAATACTCGTATCAAAGGCTTAGGAAAAGACCGCACGACAGCGATTTTCCCGAAACTTGTATTTTCAATTAAAAAAGGAACCAACTTTAGTCCGCAAGATCCGAACTATGACATTAAACAACTAGCATTAAAGTGTTCAACGAAACGTATGTATCCAGATATTTTAAATTATGACAAACTCGTAGAAATATTAGGTGATTTCAAAGCGCCAATGGGTTGTCGTTCATTTTTACCAAGTTGGAAAGATGCGGAAGGTCATTTTGAAAATAATGGTCGTTGTAATCTTGGTGTTGTTACACTTAATTTACCTAGAATGGCATTAGAATCTGCCGGTAATATGACGAAATTCTGGGAAATCTTTTATGAACGTATCGATGTGTTACATGATGCATTACTTTATCGTATAAATCGTTTGAAAGATGCTGTACCGAATAACGCACCGATTTTATATAAAAGTGGCGCATTTAACTATAAATTAAAAGAAACAGATGATGTTGCTGAGTTATTTAAAAATAAACGTGCAACGATTTCAATGGGCTATATAGGGTTGTATGAAACAGCTACTGTTTTCTATGGTCCAGACTGGGAAACATCTCAAGAAGCAAAAGCATTTACGCTTGAAATTCTTAAAGAAATGAAACGTTATCAAACGAAATGGACAGAATTATATGACATTTGGTTCAGTATTTACAGTACGCCGAGTGAATCGCTAACGGATCGTTTTTGTCGTTTAGACCAAGAGAGATTTGGAGATATTAAAGACATTACAGATAAAGGATATTATCAAAACTCTTTCCATTATGATGTACGTAAAGATGTTACACCTTTTGAAAAGTTAGATTTTGAAAAAGATTATCCTTATTATGCGAGTGGTGGTTTCATTCACTATTGTGAGTATCCGAAATTGCAACACAATTTGAAAGCACTAGAAGCGGTATGGGACTACTCTTATGACAAAGTTGGTTACTTAGGTACAAATATTCCGATTGATCATTGTTATGAATGTGATTACGATGGAGATTTTGAAGCAACTGAAAAAGGATTTAAATGCCCGAACTGTGGCAATGATAATCCTAAAACAGTTGATGTCGTTAAACGAACATGTGGTTACTTAGGCAATCCAGTTCAACGTCCAGTAATTAAAGGCCGTCATAAAGAAATTTGCGCACGAGTAAAACATATGAAAGCGCCTAAAGAATGACACTTTTAGACATTAAACAAGGACAAGGTTATATTGCTAAAATAGAATCAAATAGCTTTGTTGACGGTGAAGGAGTAAGATGCAGTGTTTATGTATCAGGATGTCCATTTAATTGTGTTGGATGTTATAACAAAGCCTCACAAAAGTTCAGATATGGCGAGAAATACACTGATGAAATATTAGCAGAAATATTAGATGATTGCGATCATGATTATATATCTGGGCTAAGTCTATTAGGTGGCGAACCATTTTGTAATTTGGATATTACATTAAATCTTGTCAAAGCATTTCGAGCACGTTTTGGAAATAAAAAGACAATTTGGGTATGGACTGGATTTTTATATGAATATTTAGCAAATGATTGTGCAGAACGTCGAGAGTTATTATCATACATTGACGTTTTAGTAGATGGTCTATTTATACAACACTTATTCAAACCTGATTTACCATATAAAGGTTCTTTAAATCAACGCATTATAGATGTACAACAATCACTCTCGCATGCGCGTATGATTGAATATATAGTTAGTTGAATATGTATTAGAAGTCAAGGTAACATTCGTTGCCTTGGCTTCTTTTTAGGTTAGGTACATAATTGAAAGTTAATAAAAGCAATTCTTTAGAAAAATATATTGATAGAATATGACCTAACAATCATTTTGATACCAATACTAAAAGTTGCATATCCGTTTTTTAAAAAAGTTGAAAGAGAAAAGTGGTATTTTAGTGGGAAGGAAGTCTAACTTTTTGGTAGCGTTTTACAATAAATAAATATTCGTTAATAACGTATAAATATTCTTAAATGCCGTCCTAGTAAAATTTGTTAAATTCGTTAAATCATAACTTAACACTATTGTTTTAGCGCTATTAAGGTTTTGTTTATTACGGGAAAAATTATATAAATATTCAATAATTGCCAAGTTTCAAATTGTATGAAATTTGCATTATTATTAAATGTTAGTTATTGTCAATTTTGTGAATCAATATAATTATTACATTTTGAGATAAATCGAAACAGGATTCATAAAATTAATAATTAGGGGGAGCACAATTGAAAAAAGAGAAAGTTATGGACTGGACGACCTTTATAGGGACAGTAGCTGTACTTCTTTTTGCAGTTATACCTATGATGGCTTTTCCAAAAGCAAGTGAAGATATCATCACTGGTATTAATAGTGCCATTTCTGATTCAATTGGTTCGATATATTTATTTATGGGGCTGGCGATTTTTTGCTTTGTAATGTATATCGCATTTGGTAAATATGGTAATGTCACACTTGGTAAAGCAAGTGATAAACCAGAATTTAATACATTTACATGGGCGGCAATGCTGTTTTGTGCAGGCATAGGCTCTGATATTTTATACTGGGGCGTTATTGAATGGGCTTTTTACTATCAAGTTCCACCAAATGGCGCGAAAAGTATGAGTGATGAAGCACTCCAATATGCGACGCAATATGGTATGTTCCACTGGGGGCCAATTGCTTGGGCTATTTACGTTTTACCAGCATTACCAATTGGTTATTTAGTATTTGTTAAAAAACAACCGGTGTATAAAATTAGTCAAGCTTGTCGTCCGATTTTAAAAGGTCAAACAGATAAATTTGTAGGTAAAGTTGTAGATATCTTATTTATCTTTGGATTGCTAGGTGGTGCGGCAACATCACTAGCGTTAGGTGTGCCATTAATTTCTGCAGGCATAGAAAGATTAACTGGTTTAGATGGTAAAAATATGATTTTACGTTCGGCCATTTTATTAACAATCACGGTTATATTTGCCATTAGTTCATATACAGGATTGAAAAAAGGTATTCAAAAGTTAAGTGATATCAACGTTTGGCTATCCTTTGTACTTTTAGCCTTTATATTTATTATTGGACCGACTGTTTTTATTATGGAAACGACAGTGACAGGGTTCGGAAATATGTTGAGAGATTTTTTCCATATGGCAACATGGTTAGAACCATTCGGTGGTATTAAAGGTCGAAAAGAAACGAATTTCCCACAAGACTGGACAATATTCTACTGGTCATGGTGGTTAGTATATGCGCCATTTATCGGTTTATTTATCGCTAGAATTTCAAAAGGTCGACGCCTTAAAGAAGTCGTGCTAGGAACAATTATTTATGGAACGCTTGGATGCGTATTATTCTTTGGTATTTTTGGTAACTATGCTGTGTATTTGCAAATTTCTGGACAGTTTAATGTAACACAATATTTAAATACACATGGTACAGAGGCAACCATTATTGAAGTGGTGCATCATTTACCATTCCCATCATTGATGATTGTACTATTCTTAGTATCTGCTTTCTTATTCTTAGCAACAACATTTGATTCGGGTTCATATATTTTAGCGGCAGCATCTCAGAAAAAAGTGGTAGGCGAACCATTACGTGCCAATCGTTTATTCTGGGCATTTGCATTGTGCTTATTGCCATTTTCATTGATGCTAGTTGGTGGCGAACGTGCATTAGAAGTATTGAAAACTGCTTCAATACTGGCAAGTGTGCCATTAATTGTTATTTTTATTTTCATGATGATATCATTTTTAATCATTTTAGGGCGCGATAGAATTAAACTTGAAACGCGTGCTGAAAAATTAAAAGAAGTTGAACGTCGTTCATTGCGAATCGTTCAAGTATCAGAAGAAGAACAAGACGATAATTTATAATTCAAAGCGGGTCTGGGACGACGAAATGAATTTTGTGAAAATATCATTTCTGTTCCATTCCCCTTTTTTTAGTAGCATTGTAGGATGAACTTTTAGGTTTTCATTAATGTTGTACTAAAAGATTTAATTTTTTAGTGCTCCAAGTACTTATTTATTGTATGAAGCATATTCTAAATCGAAGTTTGAAAGACTCTCATTGATTATTAAATAAAGGGTACTGCGTATGTACAATTCAAATTAATCGAAGGATGAAATAAAATGACTAATCAATTTAAAAATAAACAGTCCAAATTACATGACAGTTTAGAATCCATCACAAAAAACTTATATGCGACACCTACTTCGGAACTGCCTTTTGATAATCGATTTCTATTTAAATCTTTTATTTTAAAACGTGAAACAGGTAATATTGTTATCTATCATTCCGGACACTTAGGTGACTCCCAACAAGACATTGCATCATTAGGTGGTGTTTCAAAAGTATTGATGAATCATGATCATGAATCTATAGGAGGTTCTAATCAAGTTGAAGCCCCTTACTTTATACATGAAAATGATGTGGCTGCACTGAAACATAAGATTTCTGTTCAAAAACAATTTAGTAATCGTGTAATGTTGGATAAGGATTTAGAAGTTATTCCCGCGCCTGGACATACACCAGGGACGACACTATTTTTATGGGATGATGGTCATCACCGTTACTTATTTACTGGAGATTTTATATGTTTTGAAGGGAAGAGATGGCGTACAGTTATATTAGGTTCAAGTGATAGAGAAAAATCTATTCAAAGTTTAGAGATGGTTAAAGAATTAGATTTTGATGTACTTGTACCTTGGGTTACTATCAAAGATGAACCGTTAGTTTATTTTGTAGAAAATGAATATGAAAAACGTGAACAAATACAAAATATTATTGATAGAGTACGTGAGGGCGAGAATAGCTAATTGAAATAAATTGGCGAAGCAATGTAACGAATCTAAGAAAGCTCTAGAAAATACCTCCATGATTGATTGTCATATAAAACAAAAACGGTAATTTCTATTTATTGAGATAGAAATTACCGTTTATTTCGTGGACCTATTGCATTGTTTTCATCATGCATAATCATCATTGTCGTTGTTTGAGTCAATTTTAATTTTCAGAATCAGAAGGCTGTTCTGGAATTGGGAAATATTTGAAAATTTCACCGCTTTCAATCGCTTCGGTTAACTGTTCTAACCATTCGTAATAAACATGTGTATGATCAAGCTGAGCTTTAATTTTTTGTGCCTCTTGTGTTTCAGCTTCAGTTAAATCACTGCTTTCAAGTAATGGATTGATAATAGCTTGAGCATCTTTTACTGCTTCGACATTGATGTCAATTTCACGCTGAAATTTTTTAGTGAAAAAGTTTCGGAAAAAGATGAAAAAGTCTTTCTCGGCGATAAAATGTTGTTTGCGGCTTCCTCTCGTAAATTGTTGTTTAACAATATCAAATTCCTGCAATTTCTTAACGCCAGCACTCATACTTGGTTTGCTCATTTGCAATTGATGACGCATTTCATCAAGCGTCATACTGCCTTCAAACACCATAGTGCCATATAAGTTTCCTACACTTCTATTAGTGCCATACAAATCCATTGTCTGTCCAATTGAATTAATTACAATATCTTTTGCTTGTTCTAATTGTTGCTGTTTGTTCTGAGAACGAGTCATCATTGCACCTCCGTACATCATTTTGGTCATTCTAAAATAAATACTAATACATTATAAAACCTTTTCTAAAAAAAGACATTAAAAATATTTAAAGCATTAAAGTTAAATGTTTCGTTAAATAAAAATCTAACAAACTTACAAAACTTAATTCTTGAGTTGTTTTGTAAATTGACACATTTTTCATTTCTATGCTAACATAAGTTTGTAAAATTCGTTAAATAAAAATTTAACAAACTTAACGGAGGTTGTTGAATGGAACTTTTAAAACATTTATCTCAGCGTCAATATATTGATGGTGAGTGGGTTGAAAGCGCGAATAAAAATACAAGAGATATTATCAATCCTTACAATCAAGAAGTGATATTTACGGTTTCTGAAGGGACAAAAGAGGATGCAGAACGTGCAATCTTAGCTGCAAGACGTGCGTTTGAGTCTGGTGAATGGTCGCAAGAAACTGCTGAAACAAGAGGTAAAAAAGTACGTGCCATCGCGGACAAGATTAAAGAACATCGCGAAGCGTTAGCACGATTAGAAACATTAGATACTGGAAAAACGTTAGAAGAATCATATGCAGATATGGATGATATTCATAATGTGTTTATGTATTTTGCTGGATTAGCAGATAAAGACGGTGGCGAAATGATTGATTCACCAATTCCAGATACAGAAAGCAAAATTGTTAAAGAACCAGTAGGTGTAGTTACACAAATTACACCTTGGAATTATCCGTTATTACAAGCATCATGGAAAATTGCGCCAGCGCTTGCTACGGGTTGTTCACTAGTTATGAAACCAAGTGAAATTACACCATTAACAACAATACGTGTTTTTGAATTAATGGAAGAAGTTGGTTTCCCTAAAGGAACAATTAATCTTATTCTAGGTGCAGGTTCTGAAGTTGGTGACGTAATGTCAGGTCATAAAGAGGTTGACCTTGTATCATTTACAGGTGGCATTGAGACTGGTAAGCATATTATGAAAAATGCTGCTAATAATGTTACGAATATTGCCTTGGAACTTGGCGGTAAAAATCCAAACATTATCTTTGATGATGCTGATTTTGAATTGGCAGTAGACCAAGCGTTAAATGGTGGATATTTCCATGCAGGTCAAGTTTGTTCAGCAGGATCAAGAATATTAGTACAAAACAGTATTAAAGACAAATTTGAGCAAGCACTTATTGATCGCGTGAAAAAAATCAAATTAGGTAATGGTTTTGATGCTGATACTGAAATGGGACCAGTGATTTCAACAGAACATCGTAATAAGATCGAATCTTATATGGATGTAGCTAAAGCAGAAGGCGCAACAATTGCTGTTGGTGGTAAACGTCCAGATAGAGACGATTTAAAAGATGGTCTATTCTTCGAGCCAACAGTCATTACAAATTGTGATACGTCAATGCGTATTGTACAAGAAGAGGTTTTCGGACCTGTCGTTACTGTAGAAGGCTTTGAAACTGAACAAGAAGCGATTCAATTAGCGAATGATTCTATATATGGTTTAGCAGGTGCTGTATTTTCTAAAGATATTGGAAAAGCGCAACGCGTTGCTAACAAGTTGAAACTTGGAACGGTGTGGATTAATGATTTCCATCCATATTTTGCACAAGCGCCATGGGGTGGATACAAACAATCAGGTATCGGTAGAGAATTAGGCAAAGAAGGCTTAGAAGAGTACCTTGTTTCAAAACACATTTTAACAAATACAAATCCACAATTAGTGAATTGGTTTAGCAAATAAAAATTAGATAAGGTGAGTGCCATTGTAAGAACACAAGACACTCACTTTGTTTTGTATAAGTGGCGAAATGTTGATTGATAATTTGGACTAAACGCAAAATGAATCATAGATTATTTCATGACTGTTAGTAACAATCGTAAAAGGAAAATCGAGTGTTTTGGTTAGCTAAGTTTAGCAATTCAACGATAACCAATCAGCCACTAACAAATATTTCATGCAATACTCACTTTGAAATACAACAAACTTTGGAGGTCATAACGATGAGTAACAAAAACAAATCATATGATTATGTCATCATTGGAGGAGGCAGTGCAGGTTCTGTACTAGGTAATCGTCTGAGTGAAGATAAAGATAAAGAAGTCTTAGTATTAGAAGCGGGTCGCAGTGATTATTTTTGGGATTTATTTATCCAAATGCCTGCTGCGTTAATGTTCCCTTCAGGCAATAAATTTTACGATTGGATTTATTCAACAGATGAAGAACCACATATGGGCGGTCGTAAAGTAGCACATGCCCGAGGTAAAGTTTTAGGTGGATCAAGTTCGATTAATGGCATGATTTACCAACGTGGTAATCCAATGGACTATGAAGGCTGGGCAGAACCAGAAGGTATGGAAACTTGGGATTTTGCACACTGTTTACCGTATTTTAAAAAATTAGAAAAAACATACGGTGCAGCGCCTTATGATAAATTTAGAGGCCATGATGGACCAATTAAGTTAAAACGAGGGCCAGCAACGAATCCTTTATTCCAGTCATTCTTTGATGCAGGTGTTGAAGCAGGCTATCATAAAACACCTGATGTGAATGGATTTAGACAAGAAGGTTTTGGACCGTTCGATAGTCAAGTACATCGTGGTCGCCGAATGTCAGCTTCAAGAGCATATTTACATCCAGCGATGAAGCGTAAAAACTTAACCGTTGAAACACGTGCCTTTGTAACTGAAATTCATTATGAAGGTAGAAGAGCAACTGGTGTTACGTATAAGAAAAATGGCAAACTACATACCATCGATGCTAAAGAAGTCATTTTGTCTGGTGGGGCATTCAATACGCCACAATTACTACAATTATCTGGTATAGGTGATTCAGAGTTCCTAAAATCAAAAGGCATTGAGCCACGTGTTCATTTACCTGGTGTGGGTGAAAACTTTGAAGATCACTTAGAGGTATACATTCAACATAAATGTAAGGAACCTGTATCATTACAGCCAAGCTTAGATATCAAGCGCATGCCATTTATTGGTTTACAATGGATTTTCACACGTACAGGTGCAGCAGCATCTAACCATTTTGAAGGTGGCGGATTTGTACGTTCAAATAACGAAGTTGATTATCCTAACTTAATGTTCCATTTCTTACCAATAGCTGTAAGATATGATGGTCAAAAGGCAGCGGTCGCACATGGTTATCAAGTTCACGTAGGACCAATGTATTCAAACTCTCGTGGTAGCTTGAAAATCAAATCTAAAGATCCATTCGAAAAACCAAGTATCCGCTTTAATTATTTATCAACAGAAGAAGATAAAAAAGAATGGGTAGAAGCAATTCGTGTAGCAAGAAATATCTTATCTCAAAAAGCAATGGATCCATTCAATGGTGGAGAAATTTCACCAGGACCAGAAGTGCAAACAGACGAAGAAATTCTTGATTGGGTTCGTAGAGATGGTGAAACAGCATTACACCCATCTTGTAGTGCTAAAATGGGTCCTGCTTCAGATCCAATGGCAGTAGTTGACCCGTTAACAATGAAAGTCCACGGTATGGAAAATTTACGTGTAGTTGATGCATCCGCTATGCCACGTACGACAAATGGCAATATACACGCACCTGTTTTAATGTTAGCTGAAAAAGCAGCAGACATTATACGTGGCAGAAAGCCTTTAGAGCCACAATATATTGATTATTATAAGCATGGTGTTCATGATGAAAATGAAGGTGCAATCGAAGTAAAACCATACGCTAAATAAATTTATATAGTAGGCTCTTAGTCTGGCATCTATTGTATTGGTGCCAGGCTTTTTTGCGTTTTATCTAAATGAGAAGTTAATGTGTTGTTCAAAAACGGTGTGTGAGTATATGAACTGAAAATAGAGTTAATTGTACATTGTGATGATTAATTGACCTAATTGGCAGACATTAAAAGAGTGCACAACCTTAAAAAGTTCACTAAATAGACATTTAATTGTGTTTTCTTGAAAGCTTTCGTGGTAGGATTTATATAAGTAAATTGAGAGAAGGAATACTATGAGCTTTTACGAATATATACAAACATTTAAAGATGATAAAACACCATTAGGCGAATTAGCGATTTGGATTAAAGAAGATGATTCATTCCCAAAACAAGAGAAGCTAACAGAAAACATTTTGTCTTATTTTCATCAAATGTCCAATATAGATCATGAGTTTTTAGAAATTGTAAAAAGATCACTTTCTCTGTATGATCAATTAAAATCGTAAAATCAGAAATAAAGTTAGCTAAAATAAAAGGCCGGTGATTTCACAGATGAAGTTGTCGGCTATTTTCATGACTAATGTTAAATAATGATCATGAAATTGAAGACACAAAAATAGTGGGCGACTCCTGTCCCCATTTGCATGAAATATTAATACTTTTTACAAAGTCTTATCTTTTAAAAAGAAGCCAAACTATGATTGTAATTAATAAATACGGGAATGAATTAGTAATAGATATAAAGTAATATGACCAAAAATATAAATGAAATGAAGGCATTTATTATGAACATTTATGATGAATATAGAAGTTATGTAATAGAAGAACTGGATGATTGTCTCACAATACAAAAAAATAATGACACTGCATATTACGATGTTTTGGAAGCGATAAATGATTTATCAAATGATTCATTATGTGTGTTAAATCATTTATATATTAACGAAGGACAAGAAGAAACATTCGAGCAAAAATTTTTGCGACGTAATAAGCATTTAAAAAACGTTGATGGATTTAAAGCATTAAGGTTTTTAAGACCTAGAACAGCTGGTAGACACTATATCATTATTACGCTGTGGGAAAATAGGCAAGCATTTTATCATTGGCAAAATTCAGCTGAGTACAAGCATACACACAAGCATCGTGGCACTTCGAAAGGTGCAGATGTAAAAATAATTAATCGTGAATTATCATACAATATTCGTATTGAATTAGCTGATATGGTCTAGCCCGAGATATCAACCCTCAATCATTTGAAAGTCCTTGAATGCTACGTCATGTCAAAGTGTAGTGTCGAGGACTTTGGTATTTAACCCTATTTAATTGAAAATTCTGTAAAGATAGGCGTATGATATATATAATTCATTTATAAAATTACAATGTTCATCACAGGAAAAGTGGATGTATGAAAGGAAGTTAGTTATGCAAAAGTCAGCTCTATTCGCGCCTGAAAAATATAACATTATTTCGGAAATCGAAAAATATAGCCACATACCAGATAAAAAGGCAATTTTATATCATAATACTGAAGGCGAAGATATATCAGTCACTTACCAACAGCTCATTGAACAGTCTAATAAAGTAGGTAATGTTTTAGCATCGCACGGTTTATCTAAAGGCGATAAAGTACTCATTATGATGCCACGATCTATTGCGACGTATGAATTATATATTGCTGCTTTAAAATTAGGTGTTGCAATCATTCCATGTTCTGAAATGCTAAGAACTAAAGATTTACAATACCGTATCACGCACGGTGAAATAAATGCAGTTATTGCACTAGAGCCATTCACAGTTGAATTTGAAAAAATTAAAGAATATGATGCGTTAACTAAATTTGTTATTGCCGGTCAAAAAGATGGATGGATTTCACTTGAAGCTGAAAAAGAAAACGCAAGTAACAAACTAGAAATGGCAGATACGACGCGTGATGATATGGCGATTCTGTCATATACATCTGGTACAACTGGCAATCCTAAAGCCGTTACACATTGTCATGGATGGGGATTTGCACATTTACAAATGGCACCAAAACATTGGTTATGTATTAATGAAGATGACTTAGTTTGGGCAACAGCAGCACCAGGTTGGCAAAAGTGGGTATGGAGTCCTTTCTTATCTGTATTAGGTTCAGGCGCAACTGCTTTTGTATTTAATGGAAGATTCAGTCCTGAAACATACTTAGAATTGCTTCAAAAATATCAAATTAATGTTTTATGTTGTACACCGACAGAATATCGTATGATGGCTAAATTACAGAACTTAAATGATTATGACTTAACGCATTTACATAGTGCCGTTTCTGCAGGTGAGCCACTAAATCGAGAAGTAGTTGAACAATTCAAGAAATACTTTAATTTAACTGTAAGAGATGGATATGGCCAGACTGAAAGTACCTTGCTTATAGGCTTTTTAAAAGATACACCACAGAGGATTGGATCAATGGGTAAAGGCATTCCAGGTAGTTCGGTCACTGTAGTAGATGATGAGGGGAATAGCGTACCTGCTAATACGAAAGGGAATATTGCAGTACCACTTGATTTGCCAGCACTTTTTAAAGGGTATTATAAAGAGCCAGAACGTACGGCGAAAGCGCAAACAGGTAAATACTACATCACTGGTGACTTAGCTCATGTAGATGATGATGGTTATTTCTGGTTTGAAGGACGTCGAGATGACATTATTATTAGTTCAGGCTATACGATTGGGCCTTTTGAAGTTGAAGATGCGTTAACGAATCATCCAGCCGTTAAAGAATGTGCTGTAGTAGCAAAGCCTCATGATATACGAGGAAATATTGTTAAAGCATTCGTTATTTTACAGGACCATACTGCGGGTGATGATACGTTAGTTAAAGAACTACAACAATTTGTTAAAAATGAAGTTGCACCATATAAATATCCGAGAGAGATTGAATTCGTTGACGACTTACCAAAAACAAACTCAGGTAAAATTCGTCGTGTTGAACTACGAGATTCTGAAATAGAAAAATGGCAACAACAAAAAGATAGCAATCAATAAACATAGCAAAGCAGTCCAATGCGTAAGGTATGATGATACGCACTGGACTGCTTGTTTATTTATGATGTTCTTTGTCGTCTAGTTATAAATATTAAAATTAGTTTAGAAACAAGCGCAACCAGTATTAAGAATGAGAAAATATAAGATGTTAAACCTCGAATATCCCATGTTAATAAAAACACATTACTATCACCGGCATTAAGTTGAAACTCAGCATGTGTAAAAACGATAATCACAATGCCTATAAGTGAAAGATTCAAAATAGTTTTCAATATTAAAGGTAATTGTGATGTTTTTCTTGGATGCAGATATTGAATCTCCTTTTTATGATTGATTTTACACTTATATTGTATCAAAATAGAGTATAGGTTTAAAATGCTATAATCCAAATGTAGATTAAAACAATCGTTAGCTATTTGTTGTCAAATAATTATGATCGATTTGATATTTATCTTCTATGAATAAAAGATTTAATATATTGCAAAGTTAATGAATAATTATAATTTACATTTACCACTGCTTGCTTTAACATATACATGTAAGCACTAACTATAGTATTTTGTTACAGCGTATCAATTAAAACAGGAAGTTATCTATGGCGTTGATATTTTAAAGAAATATGTCAGTTTTATGTAACTTTCATATTGATGATACACATTTACAATTTTTGGAGAGGTGAAACCAATGGCTAAGTCTAATAGTAAAGACATCGTTTTAATTGGAGCCGGTGTACTTAGCACAACATTTGGTTCAATGTTAAAAGAAATTGAGCCAGACTGGAATATCCACGTTTACGAACGCTTGGATCGTCCTGCAATCGAAAGTTCAAACGAAAGAAATAATGCTGGTACGGGTCATGCAGCATTATGTGAGTTGAACTACACAGTTTTACAACCTGATGGTTCTATCGACATCGAAAAAGCGAAAGTGATTAACGAAGAGTTTGAGATTTCAAAACAATTCTGGGGTCACTTAGTGAAAAGCGGTAGCATCGAGAACCCAAGAGAATTTATCAATCCATTACCACACATCAGTTATGTTAGAGGTAAAAACAATGTTAAATTCTTAAAAGATCGTTACGAAGCGATGAAAGCTTTCCCTATGTTCGATAATATCGAATATACTGAAGACATCGAAGTAATGAAAAAATGGATTCCATTGATGATGAAAGGCCGTGAAGATAACCCTGGTATCATGGCGGCAAGTAAAATTGACGAAGGTACAGATGTAAACTTCGGTGAATTAACACGTAAAATGGCTAAAAGCATTGAAGCACATCCAAATGCTACAGTGCAATTTAACCATGAAGTTGTTGATTTTGAACAATTATCAAATGGTCAATGGGAAGTTACTGTTAAAAATCGCCTAACTGGTGAGAAATTCAAACAAGTAACTGACTATGTATTCATCGGTGCTGGCGGTGGAGCGATTCCATTATTACAAAAAACAGGTATCCCTGAAAGTAAACATTTGGGTGGATTCCCTATCAGTGGTCAATTCTTAGCTTGTACAAACCCACAAGTTATTGAACAACACGATGCCAAAGTTTATGGTAAAGAGCCACCTGGTACACCACCAATGACTGTACCTCATTTAGATACGCGTTACATTGACGGCCAAAGAACATTGTTATTTGGACCATTTGCTAATGTTGGACCTAAATTCTTGAAAAATGGTTCTAACTTAGATTTATTCAAGTCTGTTAAAACATACAACATTACAACTTTATTAGCAGCAGCAGTTAAAAACTTACCTTTAATTAAATACTCATTTGACCAAGTAATTATGACAAAAGAAGGTTGTATGAACCACTTACGTACTTTCTATCCAGAAGCACGTAATGAAGATTGGCAATTATACACTGCTGGTAAACGTGTACAAGTTATCAAAGATACACCTGAACACGGTAAAGGATTCATCCAATTCGGTACAGAAGTGGTTAACTCACAAGACCACACTGTAATCGCATTATTAGGTGAATCACCAGGGGCTTCAACTTCAGTTTCAGTTGCGTTAGAAGTATTAGAACGTAACTTCCCTGAATACAAAACTGAATGGGCACCTAAAATCAAGAAAATGATTCCATCATACGGTGAATCATTAATTGAAGACGAAAAATTAATGAGAAAAATCCGTAAACAAACTTCAAAAGACTTAGAATTAGGTTACTACGAAAACTAAATTCTAATAGCTATATTTAAAATCGGGCAACTGAGAAATCTTATAGATTTTTCAGCTGTCCGATTTTTTCGCGTAATCTATAATACATATGGCAAAATCAACTTTAATCAAAAAGACTCATACACAATGCCTTTAAAGCACATGTATGAGTCCTTTTAGTAGTTTATATCAAAAAATATGTTTAATGTATAAATTAGTTTTTGTTTACAGATGCGTCGTAGATTGATTCTACAGCGTCACCTAATGCTTTATCGAATTCTTCTTTAGATTGTCCAGCTCTTAAATCACTAGCTAATGCACGTGAGAAGCTTGCGATAAGTTCAGCGTTATCTTTAAGTAATTCATTTGCTTTTTCTCTGCTGTAACCACCTGATAATACAACGACACGAACAACATTAGGATGTTCAGCTAACTCTTTGTATAAGTTTGGTTCAGTAGGAATTGTTAATTTCAACATTACTAATTGATCAGCATTTAAGTTATCTAAACCTTTTTTAAGTTCAGCTTTTAATACTTTTTCAATTTCAGCTTTGTCTTTTGCATTAATATTAACTTCTGGTTCGATAATTGGAACTAAACCTTTAGCAATAATTTGTTTAGCAACTTCAAATTGTTGTTCAACAACGTCTTTGATACCTTGCTCATTTAATTCTAAAATGTTAGAACGCATTTTTGTACCAAAAATGTGACGTTCGTTTGCACGGTCTAATAAACTGTCTAAGTTGTCGATTGGTTTCATTAATTGAACACCATTTTGCTCTTCAGCAAGACCTTTGTCTACTTTTAAGAACGGAACAACACCTTTATCAGCTAAGTAATCTGCAGTGTATTTGCCTTCTACTTCGCGATCCATTGTTTGTTCGAAAAGAATAGCACCCAAAATTTTATCTGGTGAGAATGAAGGTGAAGTTACCACACGTGTACGCATATCGTGAACAAGTTGGAACATTTCGTCTTCATTGCTATATTGATCTTCGTTTACACCATATTCTTTAAGTGCTTTTGGTGTACTACCACCACTTTGGTCTAATGCGGCAATAAAGCCTTTTCCATTTTTCATTTTTTCTAATTGCTCTTTATTCATACTTTCCACTCCTTAACTTTTCAATACACCTCCAGTATGATAAAAATGAGAACATTTCTCAAGTCATAAACCTTGAAAAGTGTATAAAATGTGAAAAATAATTGTCAGTTTAATTAAAAATATTATTTTATTCTAGGTATGACTAACGCCATTAATGACATAAAGAAAATATGTGTAATAATCCAACCGATTAATTCTGTCACACTAAATTGAAAAATTGGACGTTGCGCAATAAATACTAAAAAGGGATACAATGCTATAAATAAGAAAAATAAAGGGATATAACATAGATAGTAAAGCCTTTTAGAAGTATGAAACAGTAACACAAATACAAAATAAATGAGGCTACCAATTAGTAAGTGACATATTATTTCTAGAATAAATGGTGTATTGTCAGAAGGAATTAGAAAATCTAAATTCAATAATAAAGCTTTTAAATGTGATTGATTGCTTATTAAGTCAAACAACATGGTCATCCATAGCAACATGAATGATATGAAAATAGCAGCAATGAAATGGAACAATACTTTTAAACGCATTCGTATCACCTCAGAGTCAAATGGAATATAGTAAACAATTCCCTAATCGAACAAAATTATGCGCATAAACAAAGTAGATTGATATAAAATTCTTAATTATCAGAATATATTTACAAATCTGAAATTTATTAGTATATTGGATAGTATTCATAGAGGCATGACGGTATTTGAGCAGTATTTTAAATCGGATTTTATAATCGATTTAAGAGAGGCCACTTTGCTTGCACATTAATACTGTCAATGGGAGGGGAATGTATATGAGTAAAGCACATCAATTAATTCAAGAGGATGAACATTATTTTGCGAAATCAGGACGTATTAAATATTATCCGTTAGTGATTGATCATGGATATGGAGCAACATTGGTTGATATTGAGGGGAAGACATATATCGATTTGTTATCGAGTGCGAGTTCTCAAAACGTAGGTCATGCACCTAGAGAAGTAACAGAAGCGATAAAGGCACAAGTTGATAAATTTATTCATTATACACCAGCATATATGTATCATGAACCGTTGGTACGTTTAGCTAAGAAGCTTTGTGAGATTACACCTGGAGATTTTGAAAAAAGAGTGACCTTCGATTTAACCGGATCAGACGCAAATGATGGCATCATTAAATTTGCCAGAGCATATACAGGGCGTCCTTATATCATTAGTTTCACTAATGCATATCATGGTTCAACTTTTGGCTCATTGTCTATGTCAGCTATTAGTTTAAATATGCGCAAACATTATGGTCCGTTATTGAATGGTTTTTATCATATTCCGTTTCCAGATAAATATCGTGGTATGTACGAGCAGCCACAAGCTAATTCAGTAGAAGAATATTTAGCACCCTTAAAAGAAATGTTTGCGAAATATGTACCTGCTGACGAAGTAGCATGTATTGTTATTGAAACGATACAAGGCGATGGTGGACTTTTAGAACCAGTTCCAGGGTATTTTGAAGCGTTAGAAAAGATTTGTCGTGAACATGGTATTTTAATCGCTGTCGATGATATTCAACAAGGTTTTGGGCGAACAGGTACATGGAGTTCAGTCTCGCATTTTAATTTTACGCCTGATTTAATCACTTTTGGAAAATCTTTAGCAGGTGGTATGCCTATGTCAGCAATTGTTGGACGCAAAGAGATTATGAATTGTTTAGAAGCGCCAGCACATTTATTTACAACAGGTGCTAATCCAGTTAGTTGTGAAGCTGCATTAGCCACAATTCAAATGATTGAAGATCAGTCGCTTCTTCAGGCTAGTGCGGAAAAAGGGGAATATGTTAGGAAACGAATGGATCAATGGGTATCTAAATACAATAGTGTAGGCGATGTTAGAGGTAAAGGTTTGAGCATTGGTATTGATATTGTTTCCGACAAAAAACTCAAAACACGTGATGGCAGTGCGGCACTTAAAATTTGTAATTACTGCTTTGAGCATGGCGTAGTTATTATAGCTGTAGCAGGAAATGTGTTGCGATTCCAACCGCCATTGGTAATAACATATGAGCAATTAGACACGGCGTTAAACACTATAGAAGATGCACTGACTGCTTTGGAAGCAGGTAACTTAGATCAATATGACATATCTGGACAAGGTTGGTAATAGCGATTATCTTAATATAAAATAAAAAATCATTTCCACATCTGGATGTTAATCAGATGGGAAATGATTTTTTTGATTTTTATTTTGGTGGGTGGTATTCAGCTACGTCATTTTTCTTAGAATGTCTAAGTCCATAACTTAAATATAGAATGATACCAACAATAAACCAAATTAAAGTGTATAATTTCGCTTCGAATCCTAATCCCCAGAATACTAGCAATACTAAAACAAATGTAACTGCTGGTAACACAGGATATAAAGGTAATTTAAATGCAGGAATTGGTAGATCTTTACCTTCACGCTTTCTCAAACGATACATTGCTAATGAAACGAACATAAATGCAACAAGTGTACCTGCTGAAATTAATTGTGCTAAAAATGCGAATGGGAACATAGAACCAATTAAAACACCAATAATAGTAAGTATAACTAGTGCGCGATTAGGTAAATGTTTGTCGTTTAAATGGCTTAACCATGAAGGTAATAAGCCGTCACGTCCAAATGAATAAAGTAAACGTGAGCCTGCTAACATCATACCAATTAATGCTGTAAACATACCGATAACAGAGATAGCTTGAACAATAGCTGCTACAACACCATGACCACTTTGACGTAAAGCCCAACCAACAGGTTCAGCATTGTTTGCGTATTGTGAGTAATGGAACATACCAACTAACACAAGTGCTACAGCAATAAATAATACGATAGCAACACTTAAAGAACCAAGAATACCTCTAGGCATTGTCTTTTGAGGGTCAAGTGCTTCTGCTGAGTTTGCTGCGATAGAATCGAAACCGATATACGCTAAGAAAATCATTGAAACACCAGCATATATGCCTTGCCAACCACCAAAGTCACCTGTAGCAGTTACTTTGTGTTCTGGAATAAATGGCACATAGTTACTAACATTTATTGCTGTTAAACCTACGATGACAAATAAAATAATAGCTAATACTTTTAAAATAACTAAAATATTTTCCATACGTGCTGCTTCCGACATACCACGTGATAGTAATAATGCAGTTAATAAAATAACGATAGCAGCAATAATATCGATAAAACCGCCATTCGTACCAAATGGATTTGATAATGCTGCTGGTAATTCGATGCCAATTGGTTTCACAAGTCCGCGTAAATTCGCTGAGAATCCTGATGCAACAAAGGCTACGGCGATAAAATATTCAGCTAATAGAGCCCAACCGGCAACCCATCCAAAAAATTCACCAAATAATACATTGACCCAAGAATAGGCTGAACCTGCAAATGGCATAGCGGCAGCCATTTCTGCATAAGTAAATGCAACTAAACCAGCAACAATAGCAGCGAGTAAGAATGATAACGCAACGGCCGGTCCTGCATGTTCTGCAGCAACAATGCCAGGTAGTGTAAAGATAGATGTCGATACAATTGTTCCTACACCTAAAGCTAAGAAATCACGCACCCGAAGTGTACGCTTTAAATGACCATCTTTATTTTGATAGATAGCCGGATCCTCTTTTCGTGCTATTTTATTGAAAAAACTTCCCATAAACTTTCCTCCCAAACATTCATAAACAATTCTATACGGTGTTTTTTTATATGTTATATCATAGCACAAATAATCAATATTTTGTCTAAAAATTCTGAAAAATCACAACTTTATGTTACGTATTAATGACTTGTCTTGATAACATCCATAGATTTTTTAAATGATAAAACTGATTATAACAGATATTAAATGAATAAGTACTATTTTTTGCTAATTTTCTAACAATTTTGCACATTATATTTTTAAAATCAATTTCATGTTTATGTCTGATTGGCTAGTTTGTATGAAATGTAATTCTTTGACTATAAAATGATGCATCAAATATGATGAGGGTAAGGCGGAAAATAGGAGGTTATATAGTAAGTCATTTAAGTCGAATAGCCATCCTTTTTAAAATGAAAAAAATAGAAAGCTCAATAGTTTGTTAAAGCCTTTAAATAGCGTCGTTACGCAATTTTAGAATGCTAAAAATTGTCACAAATTTCAAATTACGTGCTAAAGCTTGAGATATCAATATTTATTGGCGATAGAGTGTAATTTGACTCCGCTTACATCTCAGTTTTATGTTTGTAATTTGGTAGCATAATATTATAATAAAATAAAATTGTTAATCTTTAATTTCAGTATAGATATTTTTACGTGTAGTCACGTGTAAAATAAATTCAATTAGGTTAGGAGACATAATTATGAAAACATTTGGTAAAAAGGTTGTATTAATCGGAGATGGATCTGTAGGATCAAGCTATGCCTTTGCAATGGTTACGCAAGGTGTTGCTGATGAATTTGTAATTATTGACATTGCAAAAGACAAAGTAAAAGCAGATGTTCAAGATTTAAACCATGGTACAGTCCACAGTCCTTCACCAGTTGATGTGAAAGCAGGTGAATACGAAGACTGTAAAGATGCAGATTTAGTTGTTATTACAGCTGGTGCACCTCAAAAGCCAGGTGAAACACGTTTACAATTAGTTGAAAAAAATACTAAGATTATGAAGAGCATCGTTAAGAGTGTTATGGATAGTGGCTTTGATGGATATTTCTTAATCGCGGCAAACCCTGTAGACATTTTAACAAGATTTGTAAAAGAATATACTGGATTACCAGCAGAGCGTGTTATCGGTTCAGGTACTGTATTGGACAGTGCACGTTTACAATATTTAATTAGCCAAGAACTTGGTGTTGCACCTTCAAGTGTTGACGCTAGTATTATTGGTGAGCATGGTGATACTGAACTTGCAGTTTGGTCACAAGCAAATGTAGCAGGTATTTCAGTATATGACACATTAAAAGAACAAACTGGTAGCGAAGCTAAAGCGGAAGAAATTTATGTAAATACACGTGACGCTGCTTATGAAATTATCCAAGCTAAAGGGTCAACATACTATGGTATTGCATTAGCATTGATGCGCATTTCAAAAGCCATTTTAAATAATGAAAATAATGTCTTAAATGTTTCTATACAATTAGATGGTCAATATGGTGGTCACAAAGGCGTTTACCTAGGTGTACCAACATTAGTTAACCAACATGGCGCAGTTAAAATTTATGAAATGCCATTAAGTGCCGAAGAACAAGCGTTGTTCGATAAATCTGTTAAAACATTAGAAGATACATTTGATTCAATTAAATATTTATTAGAAGACTAAGCCTATTTTAAGTATTAATTAGAAATATATTAATGGTAAGAGGATCTATTAGTGTTGCAGTAACACGTGGCACTGATAGGTCCATTTTTTTAGCAAGCATTGATAGAGGCAATACTTTTGCGTAAAATAATAATTGAATAAAGTATTATGACTCGTGAAAATTTAGTGACATGAATAAAAATGTTGAGGCGTCATTGAGTATAAAGGAAAGTAGTTCTGCATTAATCACGAAGTAGAGCATGACAACGAGGAATAACTATAGGGAGATGGTTTTGGAATGACGAATGTCTTGTATCAACATGGTACATTAGGTACGTTAATGGCTGGCTTACTAGAAGGCACAGCTACAATTAATGAATTGTTAGAACATGGGAATTTAGGGATTGCAACGTTAACAGGGTCTGATGGCGAAGTAATATTTTTAGACGGGAAGGCATATCATGCTAACGAGCATAAAGAATTTATAGAATTAAAAGGCGATGAGAAAGTACCGTATGCATCGATTACTAATTTTAAAGCGAGTAAGACATTTTCATTGCAACAATTATCACAAGATGATGTATTCGCACAAATTAAAAATGAAATGTTAAGTGAGAATTTATTTTCGGCTGTTAAAATTTATGGCACATTTAAACATATGCATGTACGAATGATGCCTGCTCAGCAACCGCCATATACACGTTTGATTGATTCAGCACGCAGACAACCTGAGGAAAAAAGACAAAATATTCGTGGTGCCATTGTTGGATTTTTTACACCAGAATTATTTCATGGCGTAGGATCTGCTGGTTTTCATATACATTTTGCAGATGATGAAAGAGCTTATGGTGGACATGTTCTTGACTTTGAAGTGGATGACGTTGTCGTTGAGATACAAAACTTTGAAACATTCCAACAACATTTCCCGGTAAATAACGAGACGTTTGTTAAAGCGAAAATAGACTATAAAGATGTGGCAGAAGAAATTAGAGAAGCTGAATAGTCTAATATAATTAAAAGACCTTAGCGATATAAGGAACAGGTGGTTCTAAATGCATCGTTAAGGTCTTTTTATATTATATATGAGCTTACATATTTTGTTGATACGCGCGTAAAAAGCTATAAATAGTATCAAGATATGGGGTGTCAAGATTGTGTTCACGTGCACGTCGATAAATAAAGCCTTGAATTGCTTCGACTTCAAGAGGTTGCTGATGCACAATGTCGTAATACATGCTCGTTCCCATTTCGTCGGGATAACCTTGATATATAGTCATAATAGTATCGACAGTTTGTTCTGAAAAGTTTAACCCCTCTGCCTGTGCAACACGACAACCATCTAGTAATAGCTGTCTACACAGTGTACGTATTTCAGGATTATGCATGATTGCAACTGTCTGTCTACCGAGTGCTGTGATAGAATTAATGCCCAAGTTAACTAACAATTTATACCAAATAGCTTGTTGAATATTTGCTTCTAATACAATGTCGATTTGACTGTCTTGGACCAAATCTCTAAATTGTCGAGTTAATGCATTATCTTGTATACGTAATTGATAATCTCTGAAGTGCGTAACAACATCGCCTTTCTTTTGACCACTTATATAGACAACTGCTTGGCATACGTTTTTAAATGAAATATGTTCGAGTTGACCATAACCATTTTGGGCTAAAATGATGAGCGTGTCCTCATGTGCAAGATGAGTTAAATGAGGAATAACTGCATCAAGTTGATGTGTTTTGACTGCAATAATAATAACATCAAATGTGTTTGTGACATCTTCATAACCTTTCACAACAATATCTTGTGCAGGTGCATGTGGTACAGTATAATATGTTATTGTTTTGGCGTGTCTCCCGATAAGCGTTGTATGAGGCAATGATTGTTGTAATTCATAGGCAATAGTTGTACCGACAGCGCCTGGGCCGATAATCGCAACTGATAACATCTTCTTCTTTCCTTTCTATAAAAGATTCATTATACTATTTCTAATAATACTGCAAAAAGAGGTTGAATAACATTGAAAACAGTAAGTCAATTAATAGATATGAAACAAAAGCAAACTAAAATTTCTATGGTAACAGCTTATGATTTTCCAAGTGCTAAACAAGTGGAAGCAGCGGGTATTGATATGATTCTTGTTGGGGATTCACTTGGTATGACTGTATTAGGTTATGAAAGTACCGTACAAGTGACGTTAGCAGATATGATTCATCACGGTCGTGCAGTAAGAAGAGGCGCACCAAATACATTTGTAGTTGTTGATATGCCGATTGGTGCAGTAGGCATCTCTATGACACAAGACTTAAATCATGCTCTAAAGCTTTATCAGGAGACGAATGCAAATGCAATTAAAGCAGAAGGAGCGCATATTACACCATTTATTGAAAAAGCAACGGCAATTGGTATTCCTGTTGTTGCACATTTAGGATTAACACCTCAAAGTGTTGGCGTTATGGGGTATAAATTACAAGGTGCAACGAAAGAAGCAGCGGAGCAACTTATTTTAGATGCGAAAAATGTAGAACAAGCTGGTGCAGTTGCGTTAGTACTTGAAGCAATTCCAAATGATTTAGCAGAAGAAATTAGCAAGCACTTAACAATTCCAGTCATTGGTATTGGTGCAGGAAAAGGTACAGATGGTCAAGTATTGGTTTATCACGATATGTTAAATTATGGTGTTGAACATAAAGCGAAATTTGTGAAGCAATTTGCTGATTTTAGTGTTGGTGTGGATGGTTTAAAACAATACGATCAAGAAGTTAAATCTGGTGCATTTCCATCAGAAGAATATACGTATAAAAAGAAAATTATGAATGAGGTTAATAACAATGACTAAGCTGATTACTACGGTAAAAGAGATGCAACACATTGTTAAAGCAGCCAAACGCTCAGGAACAACGATTGGTTTTATCCCAACAATGGGTGCCTTACATGATGGACATTTAACGATGGTACGCGAATCAGTTAGTACAAATGATATTACAGTTGTGAGTGTATTTGTTAATCCATTACAATTTGGTCCAAACGAAGATTTCGATGCTTATCCGAGACAAATTGATAAAGATTTAGAATTAGTATCGGAAGTAGGGGCGGACATTGTTTTTCATCCTGCAGTAGAAGATATGTATCCAGGTGAATTAGGTATTGATGTCAAAGTAGGTCCATTAGCTGATGTGTTAGAAGGAGCGAAGCGTCCAGGGCATTTTGATGGGGTGGTAACAGTAGTTAATAAGCTATTTAATATTGTTATGCCGGATTATGCTTATTTTGGTAAAAAAGATGCCCAGCAATTGGCTATTGTCGAGCAAATGGTAAAAGACTTCAATCATGCCGTTGAAATTATTGGTATTGATATCGTTCGAGAAGCAGATGGTTTGGCGAAAAGTTCAAGAAATGTTTATTTAACAGAGCAAGAACGACAAGAAGCGGTACATTTAAGTAAAAGTTTGCTATTAGCACAAGCGTTGTATCAAGACGGTGAACGTCAAAGTAAAGTAATTATAGACAGGGTTACTGAATATCTTGAATCACATATAAGTGGACGCATTGAAGAAGTTGCTGTTTATAGTTATCCTCAATTAGTAGAACAACACGAAATAACTGGACGCATATTTATCTCGTTAGCTGTTAAATTTTCAAAAGCGCGTTTAATAGATAATATAATAATTGGAGCTGAATAAAGTGATAAGAACAATGATGAATGCTAAAATTCATAGAGCAAGAGTGACTGAGTCAAATTTAAATTATGTAGGTAGCATTACGATTGATTCAGATATATTGGAAGCGGTAGACATCTTGCCAAATGAAAAAGTAGCCATCGTGAATAATAATAATGGTGCACGTTTTGAAACATACGTAATAGCTGGTGAAAGAGGTAGTGGTAAAATTTGTTTAAACGGTGCAGCATCAAGACTTGTTGAAGTAGGCGATGTAGTCATAATCATGACTTATGCACAGTTGAATGAAGAAGAAATTCAAAACCATGCACCTAAAGTAGCAGTAATGAATGAAGACAATGTCATTATTGAAATGATTCATGAAAAAGAAAATACGATAGTGTTATAAAATAGTATAAGTTAGAAACCTCTAGTAGATAACAATGTAGTTATCCATTAGGGGTTTTTATTTTTATGCCAATTGGGTTAGCGTAATAGAAGTAAAGGTATTATCGTTGCAATTTTATCAGTGTTGATTTTTACGGATAATGCGAACGCCGAAAATAACAAGCCTGAAGGTGTGAATGAAAACAGCAATTTAATACCAGTTAGACAACCGGATGCAAATTATCCTGGGCCAGTTAGTGACATAGCACGTGTGAAAAAACTTGATAATTTAATAGATGGCACGAAAGATCCAGATGTTATCAAGCAGTTGAAAGATGATAATGAGGTGCCGAATAATGCGGTAAAGGCAAAAGATTCTAAAATAGTATCCGACTGCAGACATTTACTAAAACATCCAGATAATTTAATAGATGGCACGAAAGATCCAAATGTTATTAATCAGTTGAAAAACGCAAATGGAACATCGAATAATAGTGCTGTAAATCCAAGTATTAAAGCAAATGATATTCACACAAAAAGTAATAAACAAATGGCTAAACAACAAAGTATTCATTTGGATAGCAAGAGCAAGTCAGTACATAAGCAACAATTGAAAGAATTGCCAAAAACAGGAGTAAACAACGAAAGTAATACAGCAATAATGGCTTTATTTATTGGTTTAATATTGCTTGTAGTAAGTTTAGTGACAAGATTTATAAAATTAAATAGCCATCAATAATAAAAAGGGCCACACCTTGGTTTAAGATTCCAAGCGTGTGGCCTTCTCTTCTATCACTATGTCACTTTTAATCAAAAGCGACCGTAATTGCTGCATATCAATTAACGATAGGAATGATTAATTGTGAATCATATTTACCACCAGTATAAATCATGTGCATGCCTTTATTTACGGTTTCTTCATGTTCATAACGCGTTTTCATGCCAGGGGTACTATTACCAATTACAATTTCACTACCTTTTACAACAACTTCTAATGTTTCGCCTTGTTTAAATAGCGTGCCTGAAGGTAACAATTCGATTTCAACAGGTACAATCTCATCTTGTGACAACTTTAATTCTGTTTCATGTTTATGCCAAGGTTGCGCAATTGTGGATTTTTCTTGATCTAATTCACGATGTGATACGCGTAACCAACCGGTAGCTACTTGACCATTTTCAATATGATTAAAATCAGGGAAGTTAACTTCATTACCACGACGATCTAACTTTTTAATACCTGCAAATAAATCCATATCGTCTGAGTCTTTAGTGCTTACCCATAGTTTTAAGTTCATGTTTCCAACTAACTCAGTATCTTTGTCAAACGTATATTTAAAACTTACATCTTGTCGTTTATCTTCAGAGTCATATTGTGCGACATACGCGCTACTAATCTTTGCATGATTCAATGTGTGATTTTCAGCATTCAAATACAATGGTGTATATTCTGTGTTAGGTAAAGGGAACGCTGACGCTGATTTGAATTCGCCTTTATAAAATTGATCTCTAACTTCATAAATGACATGAGGCGTATCTTTCCAATCGTTATTTTCTTCTTTAAGGTAAAAATCAAAGAATGATTTTTGGCGTTCGAGATTTTCTCTAGCGTAGTAACTTTCCCACTCTTTACGTCCATGCACATATAGCCATTTTTCTTCTGATACAGCTTGTTTAAATCCTTCAAAAGAGCCACGGTTGTGCAAACCTTGTGTAGACCAACTAGCACATGTTAGTAGAGGTGTTTTAATTTGTGATAATTGCACTTGATGCTGTTTCCAAAAATCATCGAACAAAGGGTGTTCTTGTTGTGCTTGAATCAAGTCTTCGATATTTGGATTATCTGTCCATCTCGCAAAAATACCTTGAGTCCAGAAACGATAAAAGCCAGTATCCGGTATACCTCCATGAAAGGCTACTTCTCTATACATATCATTTAAGCCTTCCCAAGGAATCATTGCTTTTAAATGTGGTGGATTTAATGATGCGACCCACCATTGAGTCACCGCAAGATAAGAAACACCATTTGTCCCGATATTTCCATTACTCCATGACTGATTTGCTGCCCATTCAATCACTTCGTAATAATCTTCCGCTTCTCTTTTTGACCATGGAGATAAGACGCCTTTTGATTTGTCACTACCGCGTAATGCAACTTTAACTACAACATAATCATTTGGCACCCAAAATCCTGGGTCTGGTGATTCTTCAGGTGTAAAACTAGATGTCGGAATGGCGCCTAATGTTGGCCAAAGGGCACCCATATTGGTGATTTTAGGCTTATTATCTTTACCATAAGTATCTGCAGACATAACTACAGGGAATTTGCCATCTTTATTTGGTCTGAAAATATTAATATATAATTTTTCGCCATCGCGCATTTCCACAGTGACATCTTTTTCCATAATCATTTCTTGATTTCCATATTGAACACTGTCGACAACGATGTGGTTAATACCGGCTTTCACTTCATTGACATGAGTTACAGTTAATTTTGGATTTCCTAGTAAATGTTGGTTCATTGTTATCACCTTTTTCTGTTTGTTTGTATCACCTATATTAAACAGGTAAACATTGTGTGCCAATCATCAATGTTGGAGATTTGTAGGATAATGAAAATAACATTTATAATTGTTTATAATCATTGGGGAGGACTTGATACAAATGACTATAGATCGACGTATTAGAAAATCACAAGTTGCAATGAGAAATGCATTTATTGAACTTTTACATCAACACCAATTAGAAGAGATTACTGTGCAACAAATTGCAGATTTAGCTGATGTTAACCGTAGTACATTTTATACGCATTATTATGATAAGTATGATTTGCTTGAAAAATTAGAGGACCAGCAGTTGGAGGAAATAAGAGACTTCATTCATGATGAGAAGTTAAATGGAGCAGTTAAGTTATCCACGGATAACATACATCAAATTATGACCGTTTTAATAGAAATGATAGAAAAAGACATCGCATTTTATCAATTGATGTTTCGTATGGGTAAAGATTCAAATATCCACGAAAAACTTTATGATTTAATTATGTGTCATTTACAACGTTATAAAAATGAAAATGATCAAATTAATGGTATACCATTTTCTTATTTCATGAGTTATGTTTCAGGTGCGGGATTGTCTTTTATAAGACATTGGGTAGAAGATCCAAACCGTATAGACAAAGTTGACTTAATAAGGCATTTTAATACGATTGTCAATCAAGGGCCAGCAACGATAATTAAAAATATACAATAAAATAAGGCAAGCCATGAATCGAGAGTGGCTTGCCTTGCTAAATAACATAAGCTTATTAAATGATATCTTTATCAATAACATTATTGTTGGATTGCAGTATAGTCTTGACCATGTAACATCCAACGAACACCGTATTTATCGGTAAAGACGCCCATTTTGCCACCCCAGAATTGGTCAGCAAACGGTAATTCTATTTCAATTGAAGAATGATCTTTAATTTGCTCATAGAATGCTTCAACTTTATCAGCATCTTCCTTATTGTTAACATCATAATCAATTAATAATGATATGCCATTATTAATTTTGTCAGCGCGACCAAAAGAATCAGAACATAGCACTTTTACGCCAAGCACTTCAAACTCAGCATGCATAGTTGCTTCTTGCGCTTCTTCCTTAGTCATGCCAAAATGTGACGCTTGTTCTTCGCCAACTTCTAAACGTTTAACGTCAGTTGCACCAAATACTTCTTCGTAATATGCAATGGCTTCTTTTGAATTTTCAAAAGCGATATAAGGGAATAATGCTGTCATATAAAACACCTCAATGTATTATTTTTATTACTAACACCATGTTACATTAAAAAATGGCAAAAGTATAACTTTTACGATGAATTGAAGTCAATCTTTTGTAAAATACACGATAAATTATAAGATGAAATTGATTTAAATGAAGTAAACATATATATGACATACAAAAAATGAAAATGACACAGAGACGTATGTGTTGTTTAGTGTTTTAAAATTCAAGTTTAAAAAATGCTTTTAGATACATAAGGGATTTTCGAAATATAAATGCATTAAAATGAATTTCTAACTTTTTTGACTGACATTTAATATGAATCATATATAATAGAAGTTAATGATTAAATGTGGGAGGTTAAATCATGATTAATGCTGAACCTATTATCAGTAAAATGAAAAATCAAAAAATTAATTATGACAAGGTGTTGAAGAAATTAATCGGGCAGTGGGAAAGAGAAGCAATCAGACCTAAAATCTTATTGCATAGTTGTTGTGCACCTTGTAGTACATATACATTAGAGTTTTTAACACAATATGCAGACATTGCAATTTATTTCGCGAATTCAAATATTCATCCGAAAAATGAGTACTTACGACGTGCTAAAGTGCAAGAACAATTTGTGGAAGATTTTAATCGCAAGACTGGTGCGAATGTGAAGTATATTGAAGCACCTTATGAACCGCATAAGTTTGTGAAAATGGTGAAGGATAAAGAATTAGCTGATGAAAAAGAAGGCGGCTTACGTTGTACCGCTTGTTTTGAAATGCGTTTGGATATTGTAGCGAAAGCAGCTGTAGAACATGGCTATGATTATTTTGGCAGTGCAATCACATTATCACCTAAAAAGAACGCACAATTAATCAATGAACTTGGTATGGATGTCCAAAAAATATACGATGTGAACTATTTGCCAAGTGATTTTAAGAAAAGTAAAGGTTATGAGCGTTCCATAGAAATGTGTAATGACTATAATATCTTTAGGCAGTGTTATTGTGGATGTGTCTTTGCAGCGATGCAACAAGGTATTGATTTTAAAACAGTTAATAAAGAAGCGAAAGCATTTTTAGAACAATATCCAGATTAATCATTGGAAATGAGATAAAAGGCAAGAACGTATACATGCCATATCCCATTAAAAATTATCAAATAGAAACCCGAGATTTTAGTGAAATGAATCATACTAAAATCTCGGGTTATTTATATAATCGTAAATATTGTAGATATAATGAATAACTGGATCCTGAGACATAAAACAATGTCTCACTCTAATTACATCATTTTATGAACAAATCTTATAATTGCTAAAATGACAATGACAAGTGTTGAAATAAGTGAAAACACTTTAAACTTTTTATAGTCATTTTTCGTTTCATTTTCTCCTGTTTTCATCATTTCACGTAGCTCTTGCTCGATTTCTAAATCAAGATCTGTTTTACGATAACCATTCAAACCTTGACGTTCATCTTCTTCAGGTTGATTTTGTTGCTGTGTGTCTTTGTTGTCAGAAGTCGCTACTGTTTTTTTATTATCTGTTTCTTTAGTCATAACAAACGCCTCCGTTATAAAACGCTATATTTAATGATATGTGATATTTAAGCCATTATTTTGAAAAATGGTGATAAATATATCTTCTTGAGTTATATCATAATTTTAATAAGACGATTCAGCAAGTTTTAAAGTATTATTTGACTATGTTGGATTAGGCATCTAGTCCTATAATATCACTGACATTGTCAAAATGATGATCTTTTAAGTAACGTGCGATGCCTTTGTTCATTTTCTTAGTTAAACCTGGGCCTTCAATAACAAGTGATGAATAAATTTGAATAAGTGACGCACCGTGACGCATCATTTTGATTGCATCTTCAGTACTGAATACGCCGCCTGTACCTATAATTAAAAATTCACCATTTGTTTGCTGATAAGCATACTTAATCAATTTTAAATTACGTTCAAATAATGGACGACCACTCAAACCGCCTTCTTCGACTTTATTAGCAGAAGTTAAACCATCTCGTTGTCGCGTTGTGTTTGCTAAGATGATACCGTCAAATGTCTCAGTAATCGCTGGTAATAGTGCTTTTAAGCCATCGAAATCCATATCAGACGTTAGTTTTAAATAAATTGGCACTGTTACATCATGTTGTTTTTTAAATGTTGTCAAAGCTTGACATAACATTGAAAATTCATCTTTATCATGGAAATTTTGAAGGTTTTCAGTATTTGGAGAACTGATATTGACTGTGAAAAATGAAACGTCGTGTTTAAACGTATCAATGACTTTTATATAATCTTGATAACGCGCTTCATAAGGTGTCATTTTATTCACACCAACATTGATACCAACAGGTACTTGATAAGCATTTTTACGCAAATGACTGAGTGCTTTGTTCATACCAATATTATTGAAGCCCATTCGATTTATCAAGGCATCATCTTCTAATAATCTAAACATGCGTGGTTGAGGGTTACCCGGTTGAGGTTTAGGTGTGATACCACCTAATTCTAAAGCACCGAATCCAAGGTGTTCCAATGCTTTTGGTACTTCGCAAGATTTGTCGAAACCAGCTGCTAAGCCAATTGGATTGTCGTACGTATTACCTTGTATCGTTTGTGATAACGTTGGATTCTTATAAGTAAATAGTTTATCGACGACTGGGAATAAAACCGGAAACTTTTGTAACGTTTTTAATGCATCGATAGTTAGTCCGTGTGCTTTTTCGGGTTCGATTTTGAATAAGAAAGGTTTAATTAATTTGTACATGAGTATGCTCCTATTTCATTATATTTGAGGCTTACTATCCTCAACTTAATATATGTGAAATATATTCTTTTAATAGACTAGCATTTCCCTACATAATTTCCTAGTTAAAACTAAAAAGTTTTGAAAATTGACGCAAGTTTGAATAACGTTTTTAAGATTAAATCATCCTAATTAGGCAATATTATAGTATAAAGTAAGTAGATTGGAAGGTGTTTGTATGAATGAACAATGGTTAGAGCATTTACCTTTAAAAGATATTAAAGAGATTTCACCAGTGAGTGGTGGTGATGTAAACGAAGCATATCGAGTCGAAACAGATACGGATACATTTTTCTTACTTGTCCAACGTGGACGTAAAGAATCATTTTATGCTGCAGAAATTGCAGGTTTAAATGAATTTGAACGTGCAGGTATCACGGCACCTAGAGTAATTGCAAGTGGCGAGGTTAACGGTGATGCGTATTTAGTGATGACGTATTTAGAAGAAGGGGCTTCAGGGAGTCAACGCCAATTAGGGCAACTCGTAGCTCAATTACACAGTCAGCAACAAGAAGAAGGCAAATTTGGCTTCTCATTACCTTATGAAGGTGGCGATATTTCTTTTGATAATCATTGGCAAGACGATTGGTGTACCATTTTTGTCGACAAGCGCTTGGACCATTTGAAAGATGAGTTGCTAAATAGAGGGCTATGGGATGCCAACGATATCAAAGTATATGACAAAGTGCGACGTCAAATTGTGGCGGAATTAGAAAAGCATCAAAGTAAACCGTCTTTATTACATGGTGACCTATGGGGTGGTAATTATATGTTTTTAAAAGATGGACGTCCTGCATTATTTGATCCAGCACCATTATATGGTGACAGAGAATTCGATATCGGTATTACAACGGTATTTGGTGGTTTTACGAGCGAATTTTATGATGCGTATAATAAACATTATCCACTCGCAAAAGGTGCATCCTATAGACTTGAATTTTATCGTTTATATTTATTGATGGTCCATTTATTGAAATTTGGTGAAATGTACCGTGATAGTGTTGCGCATTCTATGAATAAGATTTTACAAGATACAACAAGTTAGTTATTACGTTAGATTGAGATAATAATATGCACAGATATTTTTACAATGAGAAGCGATACAGCTGCCTCAATAAAAATATTTGTGCTTTTTTATTGTTGGAAAATAAAATTTTAATCGCTATTGTTAATTTCTGTAATGTAAAACAAGGTTGAGTTGCAATAAAAGTTATTTTATAACTTTTTGTTCAATAAAATTCTAGGAATGATACATATTTATTGATACAATAATTTTGAATATAATCATAAAACAATATTTAAGTATAATTGAATGTTTGAATATCATATATTGATACAGTTTCTAATAATTTTAAAATAATTAAAATGGAGAGAGAGGTGTAAATGATGAGTACAGTTCAAAGTGATATTTTTAAGACCAATAGTGCATCATCATCTATTAAAAGCGCTGTTGAAACATGTAATAATGTGTCGAAACCGGATAAAGATGAAAGTACAACAGTAAGTGGAAATAATAATGCTCATAGTGTGATAGATGATTTGATGAGTAAGAATCAATCTGTTGCTGAAGCAATACGAACTGCGAGCGATAATATACAAAAAGTTGGTGAGGCTTTTGACCAAACTGACGTAATGATTGGTAATGAAATTGGTAAAAATTAAAACGTGGTGAAATGATGTCGAATAAACTGGATGAAATCAATAAAATAATCACAGCGAAACATAAGCAAATGGATGACTTATATGATGAAAAGCGAGAGGTTAAAGCATTGATAGATGAAAGTGATGCGCTTAATCATTCGATAGATCAATTATATCAACATTTAGGTGAGCGTTATTATAGTAGCAATATGGCTAGTCGTATGGAACAGTTCCGCGATGAATTTCATTTTGCGAAACGACGTTCAACGGAAGCGTTATACGAGCAGCAACAGCAAATTCAACATGGCATTCGTAAAGCAGAAGAAGAGATGATTGACTTGGAAATGCGAAGGAATGTTGAAATTGAGACGGTGACAAAGGAGGAAAATAAATGGAAACAATAGGAAGCATTATTTATTTAAAAGAAGGTTCGCAAAAGTTAATGATTATTAATAGAGGACCAATTGTAGAAATTGAAAATCAAAAGTATATGTTTGACTATTCTGCATGTAAATATCCGATTGGTGTTGTAGAAGATGAAATTTATTATTTTAACGAGGAAAATATAGATTCAGTTATTTTTAAAGGTTATTCTGATCAAGATGAGGTTAGATTTCAAGAGTTGTTTGAAAATATGAAACAAAATTTGGATAGTGAAATACAACGTGGAGAAGTTACACCCCAATAAATTTTGTAAAAATATGATTTCTGTCTCACCGCCAAAATGTTATCTCCAAGTACTGAGGCTGGATGATACCATGAAATGTCATTCATAATCATTTGAACTAACCGTAGCATCTTTAAATTTAATAAAAAAGACACATACCAACTTCCGAAATGTAGATGAATTCTCTACAATAACGGAAGTTTTTCTTTTAATATTGAAATTTCTCAAGGATAGGTCTATACTTTATAAATCGTAATTATTACGATTTATAGTCAAAAACAATAACTTGAAATAGATCATTGAGGGAGTGTTAATATGCAACATCATAAAGTGGCTATTATCGGTGCCGGTGCTGCAGGTATAGGTATGGCCATTACCTTAAAAGATTTCGGTATAACAGATGTCATTATTTTAGAAAAAGGAACAGTAGGACATTCATTTAAACATTGGCCGAAATCGACTCGTACGATCACGCCATCATTTACGTCTAATGGATTTGGCATGCCTGATATGAATGCAATTTCCATGGATACTTCACCAGCATTTACATTTAATGAAGAACATATTTCCGGAGAAACATATGCTGAATATTTACAAGTGGTTGCCAACCATTACGAGCTGAATATCTTTGAAAATACAGTTGTCACAAATATATCTGTAGATGATGCATATTATACGATTGCAACGACAACAGAGATATATCACGCGGATTATATCTTTGTCGCAACAGGTGATTATAATTTCCCTAAAAAGCCATTTAAATATGGTATTCATTATAGTGAAATTGAAGACTTTGATAACTTTAATAAGGGGCAATATGTGGTTATCGGAGGTAATGAAAGTGGCTTTGATGCTGCATATCAACTTGCAAAAAATGGCTCTGACATCGCACTTTATACTAGCACAACCGGTTTAAATGATCCGGATGCTGATCCTAGTGTTAGATTTTCACCTTATACACGTCAGCGACTAGGTAATGTCATTAAGCAAGGTGCTCGCATCGAAATGAATGTACATTATACAGTTAAAGATATTGATTTTAACAATGGACAGTATCATATCAGTTTTGATAGCGGACAAAGTGTGCATACGCCTCATGAACCAATACTAGCAACTGGCTTTGATGCAACAAAAAATCCAATCGTTCAACAATTATTTGTGACAACAAATCAAGATATTAAATTAACAACACATGATGAATCGACACGTTATCCGAATATTTTTATGATTGGTGCAACAGTTGAAAATGATAATGCCAAATTATGCTATATCTATAAATTCAGAGCGCGATTTGCAGTACTTGCCCATCTTTTAACACAGCGGGAAGGCTTACCAGCTAAACAAGATGTCATTGAAAATTATCAAAAAAATCAAATGTATTTAGATGATTATTCATGTTGTGAAGTGTCATGCACATGTTAGAAGTGAAATATGATATGAGAACTGGGCATTATACGCCCATACCTAATGAACCTCATTATTTAGTTATTAGTCATGCGGATAAACTTACCGCAACAGAAAAAGCGAAATTAAGATTATTAATCATAAAACAGAAGTTAGATATTTCATTGGCAGAAAGTGTAGTTTCTTCGCCTATAGCGAGCGAACATGTGATAGAACAATTGACACTATTTCAACATGAGCGACGACATTTAAGGCCTAAAATAAGTGCGACATTTTTAGCCTGGTTGTTGATATTTTTAATGTTTGCATTACCAATCGGTATCGCTTATCAATTTTCAGATTGGTTTCAAAATCAGTATGTATCAGCATGGATAGAATATTTAACTCAAACAACATTGCTCAATCACGATATATTACAGCATATATTATTTGGTGATTATGGTGTGCTATCACTTGGAACATATTCGCTCGTATGGGCATTGCCGGTTGTAATATTAATTAGTTTATCAACTGCAATAATTGATCAAACAGGACTCAAATCATGGATGATATGGGCAATTGAACCGTCAATGTTATGGATCGGATTACAAGGTAATGATATCGTGCCACTATTAGAAGGATTTGGATGTAATGCAGCAGCTATTTCACAAGCAGCACACCAATGCCATACCTGCACGAAGACACAGTGTATGAGTTTAATAAGCTTTGGTAGTTCTTGTAGTTATCAAATAGGTGCGACATTATCTATTTTTAGTGTAGCTGGAAAGTCATGGCTATTTATGCCGTACTTAATATTAGTACTTTTAGGTGGCATCTTACATAATAGGATATGGTTGAAAAAGAATGATCAACAACTTAGCGTTCCGCTACCTTATGATAGACAATTACATATGCCAAATATACGTCAAATGTTGCTGCAAATGTGGCAAAATATACAAATGTTTATCGTTCAAGCGCTACCTATTTTTATCACAATCTGTCTTATTGTTAGTATTTTATCACTAACGCCAATTTTGAATGTTTTATCACAAATATTTACACCTATATTATCGTTATTAGGCATCTCGTCAGAATTGTCACCAGGGATTTTATTTTCAATGATTCGAAAAGACGGCATGCTCTTGTTTAATTTGCATCAGGGCGCCTTATTACAAGGAATGACAGCAACACAGTTACTACTACTTGTGTTTTTTAGTTCAACTTTTACAGTGTGCTCGGTCACAATGACGATGCTTTTGAAACATTTAGGTGGTCAGTCAGCACTAAAATTAATTGGAAAGCAAATGGTGACATCATTGTCTTTAGTTATTGGTGTAGGCATCATTGTTAAAATAGTAATGCTGATTATTTAAAAAAATGAACTATAACTGAATATAGAGTCATGTCAGTCAATAGGAGATCTATCTTGGAATATGCTATTCATATGAAGTATAAGAGGAGAGTCGCAGATGAAAATAGTTATTATAGGTGGGTTTTTAGGTGGCGGTAAAACGACTGTCTTAAATCATTTGCTCGCTGAATCATTAAAGGAATCGCTGAAACCAGCAGTCATCATGAATGAATTTGGGAAAATGAGTGTTGATGGTGCCTTAGTATCTGAAGACATACCTTTAAGTGAACTGACAGAGGGGTGTATCTGTTGCGCAATGAAAGCAGATGTATCAGAACAGTTACATCAATTATATTTAAAAGAGCAACCAGACATTGTATTTATTGAATGTAGTGGGATTGCAGAACCAGTCTCTGTCTTAGATGCTTGTTTAACGCCTATTTTAGCTCCGTTTACAACAATTACACATATGATTGGTGTAATAGACGCAAGCATGTATAAACACATTAAATCATTCCCTAAAGACATCCAAGGCTTATTTTATGAGCAATTAGCATATTGTTCTGTCTTATTTGTTAATAAAATAGATTCAGCAGATGTTGAAACAACGAGCAAACTATTGAAAGATTTAGAAGTTATTAACCCAGAGGCCGATATACAAGTCGGTATGCATGGCAGCGTCACTTTGCCAATATCAGTTAGACAAATGACAGCAACTTCTGACAATAAACATAAGTCGTTACATCAAATGATTAATCATCAATTTGTGCAATCACCAGCCAAATGTACTAAAGCAGAGTTTATAAAACGTTTAGCATGCCTTCCGTCTCATATTTATAGGTTGAAAGGGTTTATGACATTTGAAGACACCGCACATACGTATCTCATTCAATTTACACAAGGACAATATGAATTAACACCTGTAGCATTTTCAAAAAAAGTGCCAGAATATTTGGTGCTTATCGGAAAGGGTATTTCAAAAGAAGACTATCAATGTTTGGAACAGTAGTGTTTTCAGTGGAAGAGAATGGTTAACATGCCTTCATGTATAATAACGAGTTGATTTGAACTTTTAAACGTAAACAAAAATAAGCTTGGTCAGCCATCAAATATAATTTGAAAACTGTCCAAGCTGTTTTATTAGAGAACGATAGATTAACCCCACATATTTAATAATACGTCAGCAAAGCCTTCAGGTTTTTGAATATAACCTAAGTGACCGCCTGGAATATCTACAATAGGTATGCTAGTTTCTTTGTTTATATAAAAGTTAACATCTTGTGGGAAGGAGCCTCTAGAATCTGTCCCATTTAGTAGGGTGATTTTATCGCTGTATTTTGTGAAATCATCCAAAGTAATATCTGAATGCGTATATTGTCTAATTTCAAATTCTGACCAGAACATCGTACGTTTGTACTGTTCTATACGTCCTTCTTCAGTATCAGCAGGTTGAGACATCATTTTTGCATCAATTGGTGCGATATTTAATGTTTCACCAAATGTTTTCATGCCTTTTTCTAAGCCTTCTGTTAAAATTTGATGCACAATGTCATCATTTTTATCTTTCCAATAAGTACTGTCTGGTAAAAATGTATTAATTGGTGGTTCATGAAATGCAATCTTTTTAACGACTTCAGGGTAATCTTTTAACACATGCATCGCAACGATTGAACCTAATATATAGACAGGTTCATCACTTAATGACTTTGCAAGTTCGGCAATGTCCTGTGCGTCGCGTTTGACACGATAATCACTGTCAGGGTTTGAAGCGGAATCAGGGAGTGGTTCAGTTAACTCGCTTTCTCCATAATCACGACGATCAACGGCTACAACAGTAAAATGGTCTTTTAACTGTTCTGCAAGAGGCAGAAAAATGTCTCCGGTACCGTTTGCACCAGGAATAAAGATGAGCACGGGTCCTTGTCCGACTTGGTGGTATCGTAATTTAGCGCCTTGTAATTCTAAAGTTTCCATATTCAATGACCTCCATTTGTTAATTGTTAGCTGATAAACCTAATAATTTAGCACCATTTGTATAACTTATTTTCTCTTTTTCTTCATCTGTTAAACCCAGTTCATCTAAAAATACACCTAATTTTTCAGGCTCAATATATGGATAATCAGCAGCATAAAGAATTCTATCAATACCTACTTCTTTCTTGACTAAATCAAACTGTGGCTTCGTTAACATGCCACTCGGTGTGATATAAAAATTATTTTTAAAGTAATAGCTTACAGGGTGGTTCAAATGTTCAGCGAATAAAGCTTCATCCATACGTTCTAAGAAGAATGGGATAAACTCACCCCAATGTCCAATAATCATATTTAACTTTGGATAACGATCAAAAATACCAGATAATACTAGATGTATTGCATGAATACCGACATCAATGTGCCAACCATAACCAAAACAAGCAAATGTTGCCGCAGTTACTTCAGGATAATTTCCTTTATAGTATGATTGATAAATGTCACTGTTAACTGGCGCGGGATGTAGATAAATCGGTACGTCTAAATTTTCAGCTGTTTTGAAAATAATGTCATATTTGTCTTGATCAAGAAAACCATCTTGTGCACGTCCCATAATGAGCGCACCTTTGAATCCTAAATCATTGATGCAACGTTCGAATTCTCGCGCTGCGGCTTCAGGCTCATTGATAGGTAAAGTTGCAAAGCCTACAAAGCGATTGGGATATTGTGCAATATAGTTTGCCAATTGATCATTTGCTTTTTGACATAATTCAATGGCTTTCTGACCAACCAAATTTGAAGGAGAACCATTTCCATAAGATAAGACTTGAATTTGAACGTCTTGATTATTCATAAATTGGATACGTTCATCATGATGTGATAATTCGTCGGCATTTGTAAAACCTGTCTTTTTTTCAAGGCCTTCTAACATTACTTTCATCGGTACACCTTTAGGATCTGCTGATATCGCATTCATCGTTTCTTTTTGAATATCTTCAATGACATAATGTTCTTCAAACGTAATACTTTTCATTTACTTCGCCTCCATATTGTATTGCATGTTTATTGCATCTATTGCAGAAGCATTTTTTATATACCTCTAATTTCAATGTTTGTAACATAAAATTGATCTACCAAGGCATCTCTCCATCGCCATTAATAAATGTACCTGTTGGGCCATCTGCACCAATCGTTGCTAATTGAATGATTGGCTTGATTCCTTCAGAAACGTGTTTGGAATTATTACTAAAATCACCAACTAAATCAGTATTTGTAGCGCCTGGATCAGCAGCATTGATTTGCATGTTAGGTAATCCTTTAGCGTATTGTAGCGTTAGCATTGTTACTGCCGATTTAGACGAACAATAAGCTAATGAATTCACTTTAGATTCAGCTGTTTCGGGGTTTGTAACCATTCCAAATGAACCTAAACCACTTGATACGTTGACGACAACAGGTTGTTCAGATTTTTCTAAGAGAGGGACGAATGTATTCATCATTCGTACGATACCGAATACATTCGTTTGATATACTTCTTCAACGTCACGAGGTGTCAATTTGGAAGGTGCTGAAAATTGACCAGATATACCTGCATTGTTAATGAGGATATCAAGACGGCCTTCTTTTTCAGCAATCATGTTATAAGCATTTTTGACTGAGTAGTCACTTGTAACATCTAACTGTACATAATGAACACCTAATTTTTGTGATGCTTGTTGTCCTCTTACATCATTCCGAGAACCTATATAAACTTTGTAACCCAATGCTTTAAGTGCCTCTGCACTTGCATAGCCTAACCCTTTATTGCCTCCTGTGATTAACACAATTTTAGTCATTACGTTCCACCTCATCTAAATAAATGTTTAATAAATAATTTCTGTACGCTTCAATTGAAATATGGCGATGCTCTATTTGGAAGGCAAATACACTAGTTGATAATGATTGCAACAGCATATCTGTTTTGAACTTCGTGTAAGTGTCGTCATCGCTTTTAAATAAGTCATAATAAAAATCAAATAATTCTTGATAAAATGCGCTTTGGTAAAAACGTAATTTATTGTTGCCTGCTTCAATACATTGCAGTAGTGCCTTATTATCGATTTTAAATTGTAAAAGATAATCTAACGACACTTGCATAACCTCATAATTAGAATGATAGTCATCTTTAATTTGCTTAAAATGAGTGATAAAAATATCAAGGTCTCTTTGTATGACGTAGTAGCATAAATCGCTTTTATCTTTGAAATGTCGATACAATGTCCCCATACCGATACCTAGTTCTTTAGCAATACGATTCATACTAATGTTTTCAACGCCTTCTTCATCAAAAAGTTTGTGCGCTATTTCTTCAATTCGTTGCCTATTCTCTTTTGCATCTTTTCGCATGATTACACCTACTTAAAATTCTCTAAAATTGACAAACGGATAACTCTCCGTTTATTATAAAACGTGTTAAGAAAGATAGCAATGAATTTGCAAAGTGCTGTAAATATTTAAAAAAGAAAAGAGTGTTGCATATGTCTTTAAATAAAGAGCAAAGACGCATTACGTGCGAAGAGTTGCAAGCACATTTTGAAGAATCTACCTTATCGGTTCAAATGATTGCTGAAAAACTGAATGTCACTACAGAAGATGTGGAAAAAGTATTAGCTATGACAGCGCCACTAGGCATTTTTAGTCATCAATTACAACGATTTATTCATTTAGTATGGGATGTCAGAGATGTAATAAACGACAATATTAAAGGAAATGGACAAACACCAGAACCATATACGTATTTAAAAGGTGAAAAAGAGGACTATTGGTTTTTAAGATAAAAAGAGGAGTGGATCTAAAATGAAAGATATTTTAGTAATAGGCGCAACAGGGAAGCAAGGTAATGCAGTTGTAAAACAGTTGTTAGAGGATGGATGGTATGTAAGTGCATTAACTAGAAATAAGAATAATCGTAAACTTTCAGACATAGGACATCCGCATTTATCAATCGTTGAAGGTGATCTGAGTGATAATGTTAGTTTGCAATCAGCGATGAAAGGTAAGTATGGCTTATACAGTATTCAGCCAATCGTTAAAGATGATGTTAGCGAAGAATTAAGACAAGGTATGAAGATAATTGAAATAGCTGAGCAAGAAAATATTCAACATATTGTGTATAGTACTGCGGGAGGGGTTAATCGAAATCGAACTGGCCCACACTTTGAAGTACTAGCAAAAATAGAAAATAGATTAATGGAATCTAATATAAATGCAACAGTTATCAAACTATCATTCTTTATGGATAATTTTTTACGCATTGCTAAAGTCGAAGATGAACGTATTACATTACCAGAATTTATTAATCCGAATATAAAATTCACAATGATTTCTTCTATTGATATAGCTAAAATTGCATCGTATATTTTTGCACATCCACAAAGCTTTACGCATCAATCAATAGAGATTGGTTCCGATGAAGTTACATTAAGTGAAGCAGCAACAATTTTTAGTGAAGTGACAGGTAAATCTACTGTTATAGAAGGAGAATTTGTTAGTGGTGTTGCAGAAAAGCAATGGTTGGAAGAAAAAGGTTATGAAGTAGACTTTGAATTAATGGCTGAAATAAATCCAACAAGATTATCATTAAGTGATTGGCTTAAAGTCCAAAACTATAATAAGTAATGAATGGGGTGCAATCATGATTCAATCAATGTGGTTTAATTTGCATGTGCAAGATTTAGAAAAGAGCGCACAGTTTTATAAAGCGTTAGGATTTAAAATAAATAGAAACCCACAAATGTTAGATAAAATGGTCGGCATTCAAATAGGTCAAACAACCGTAATTTTAATAGAAAACAAGCATTTTCAAAATGTAAGTCAGCAAAGCCTTAATACTGAACCAAATGAAGTGATGATTTCTCTAGGTGTGAACACAAATGAAGAAGTTGACCAGTTGGTGAATAAAGTGAAAGAAGCGGGTGGCACAGTCGTTCAAGAACCAACAGTAAGCCAAGGGTTTTATGGTGCAATGTTCAAAGATCTTGATGGACACCATTTTAATTTTTTGGTCTGCTAAAATGAAATTCTCAAAAGAATAAATAAAAAGCCCATACAAAGATGAAGGTTTAATGTGCACATGTCGTAAGAGACATGGTGGACACATTAGTGTCTTCAATCAGTATGGGCTTTGTTTATGAGGTCAGTTGGCACCTTAAGTGCAATACCTCGTGAGCAAATATTAATTTTGAATATAACCGTATTGTTGGCGAAGATCATACACTTTATCTGGTGTGACATCCTGACCGATTGGATCAACCACTTTTATTGTGGAAAATGTTGTTAATACTTGTCCTCGGATCATGCTTAAGTAGTCTTGACGCAATGCATGTTGTTCTTGTTTTTCAGCTACAGTAAGTGGTTGGACTTTTTCTTTATTTGCAAGTTCATTAATTCTATCTAAAATTTTCATATTGTCATATCCTCCTTAGAATCAAGTGTTGATATATTTTGAGTTTATTTCTATAAGATAATTTATCAACACATCCAGTAATGTTTTTAGTTTCTCGGTCTTTTGACCAGCAGATTTTTGGAATTAAAATAAGGGGTTTGAGACACGATTTTAATAGTAGTACGATGGCAAAGTGATGTTATTGAAGTGTCGTTTGATATACATGTCTGCAATGTTGTTTTATAAGACAGGATGACGTAACTGAGCAAAGAAATGAGCATTGTCGAATGACATCGTGTGTCTTATTAAAATTGCAATGGGCATAGCATAGGTATATTCACAGTCGATTTTCTTGATTTCTACAGTATCATAATACGTAATGTAAAAGTTATACGACAGTCGATAGTCGATTCGCTTTTTACCACGAGCATTTATTATGCGTTGCTTCAACGTCGACTTCAATTTACTTATAATGAATGTCATTAGACTCTGCCTATTCTGATTAATATTTAATATATTATGCGTGCGTTCAAACCCCTGAGGTTCATCTGTCTCGCTCACGTCAATCCCTCCTATCTTAGTATTTAAACAACGTATATCAACTATGCAACATGTGTTGTTTAGACATACTATACTACTATGTTGTACGTTTGCCAATAAACACGCACATATCATTTGTTGCCTAAACAACATATTGTCTGAAGTGTTGTTTAAGTACGCAAAAACAAAAATGCTTGTCACTAAAATCTATATGTTTTAATGACAAGCTTATTTTCATTCAGTTAACGACTGCTAATATGACATTGTAGAGTATAGGACGTTGATTTATGTCCTAGACACGGCTAATCAATCGTAATACGTTAAATTTTATTGTGTGTACAAGTATGAACCTAAGTCACATAGTGATTTCAAGATGCATGACTAAATACCAAGTTTTATTAAAAATGTGCTATATGATGAATTAAAAATGGAAGGTTGCGATCGATAAACACATCGGCTGTCTCTTGACTCGTGTTAAACCAATGTAATGCTAAGCCTGAGATACCAGCTGCTAAAAAACTCGCACTATTTACAATGATATCTCGTTGATGCTCCGGATAGCTGTTTTCTAACATAATCGCAAAAATATCTTCTAATTCATTATTAATACGTTGATGTGCTTTGTTGCAAAATGCTTCACTATTTAATTCGCAAGACTTTGCAGCATCTTTGATATAACTCGCAATTGAAATGAAAATATTACGCAGAACCTTTTCATTAATGACATTAGAAATGCTCAAATTATCATTCAAGTCTTTTAAAATGGTTACAGATAATGTGTAGTCTAGGAGGTCTTCTTTATCAGTGAAATGAGCGTAAAATGTTGCACGATTTAGCGTAGCAATATCAGTGATATCTTTAACTGTAATTTGAGATAATTTCTTTTCTCTAGAAATTTTAAGAAAAGCATCGACAAGCAATTGTTTGGTTCTAACGATTCTTGGATCTATGGATTTACTTTCCATCATTTGTTCACTACCTAACATCTGTTGTTTTAACACTTATTATCAGTATCTTCTATTATATTGTCAATTGTGTTGATGATATATAAGTGCTGATACGCTCCTAACAAATAATGTACCTTTTTGGTAAGCATTTGAATGTCTTTCTTCTATTGTATTAATGGATTTTAAAAATGAAGATAAAATAAAAGTGTATTGTAACAATATGTTTGAAAAATTGCCAATTTCTTTATCTAAAAATTCAGAATTTTGCGATATACTATTTTTCATAGTCTTGAGTTATAGATGTTACTGCTAGCCTAAATATAACAACATCGGCATGCACATCTTAGAATTTAAGCTAGTGGCAGCTTATAACTTAAGGCTCTTTATTATTTGCATAAAGATGTATATACATAAATGGAAGGATGATATTATGACATCAATTAAAACAATTACACCCAAAGATTTTATATTTAGAGTTTTATCAGGTGTCGCCATAGGTATTGTTGCGGGTTTAGTTCCTAATGCGATACTTGGAGAAATTTTTAAATACTTTATGGATTATCATCCGATTTTTAAAACGTTATTAGGCGTTGTCGTTGCAATTCAATTTACAGTACCTGCTTTGATTGGTGCATTGGTTGCCATGAAATTTGACCTATCGCCATTAGCAATTGCTGTTGTGGCGAGTGCAGCATATGTAGGAAGCGGTGCAGCGCAGTTTAAAAATGGTGCTTGGATGATTACGGGTATTGGTGATTTAATTAATACAATGATTACAGCAGCGATTGCAGTGTTGTTCATTTTACTTATTCAACATCGCGTAGGTAGTATGGCATTGATTGTATTCCCAACAGTTGTTGGCGGTATTTCAGGTGCAATTGGTGTTTTAATATTGCCGTATACGAAAATGATTACAACAGCCATCGGTAATATGGTTAATGGTTTTACAGAATTACAACCGATTGTCATGAGTATTTTGATTTCAATGGTATTTAGTCTTATTATTATTTCGCCACTATCAACTGTGGCCATTGCCTTTGCGATAGGTATTTCAGGTTTAGCAGCTGGATCAGCTTCAATTGGTATCTCCGCGACTGAAGCAGTATTGATAATTGGTACAAGTAAAGTGAATCGTTTAGGGGTGCCGTTATCCGTCTTCTTTGGAGGCGTTAAAATGATGATACCTAATATGGTGAAATATCCAATTCTTATGTTACCAATATTAACGACAGCCATTGTATCAGGTTTGGTATCAGCATTAGTAGGTATTCATGGAACGAAAGAGTCAGCTGGATTTGGTTTTATAGGAATGGTAGGACCGATTAATGCATTTAAATTTATGGAGGTTGATTCTGCTTGGTTGAGTGTCTTACTAATTGTAGTAGCGTTCTTTGTTGTACCATTTGTAACAGCTTGGCTTGCAGATATCATTTATCGTAAAGTGTTTCGTTTATATACTAATGATATTTTTAAATTCATGGGATAATAACAGTATGTTTTTTGAAAATATGAGATCAAAAATTATTTAATGTTATTGTGAATTACGATAATAGAGTTTAGCAATATAATTAAGGTGCAGTTTATTTGTGCTTATAAAAGATAAGACAATTCACAAAAGATGTGTGTTTTAAAACTTTGGATATACAACAATAATAGCAATCAATACATGTGTAGAAACATATGTGTTGATTGCTTTTTAATTGCGTTTAATGTACGAAAATAAGAGAAGTTACATGTCAGATATATTACAGCTATGTAACAAAAATACAATCTGTAATATTACGAAAGCTGTAATAGTTGAGCTAAATATAGTAAAAATCTTATGCGTTAAAGACTATTTCAAGGGTTTATTGGATTCTAAAGGGCACATATTTCACATTACAGTATAAAACAGCCATATTTCAACATTACAAATAAAACTTGATATTGTAATGTTTTGTAAAGAAAGTGTAATTTACTGGCTGGTTTTTTGTGATATAGTGAGTACCGTTGAAAGAAATAAAAGACAATTTAAACTTGCACTACGACATTCAAATTCAAAATATAATTACTAAAAACATAAACTTACAATTATTACTGGAGGATTTTTTACTATGAAAAAGACAATTATGGCATCATCATTAGCAGTGGCATTAGGTGTAACAGGTTACGCAGCAGGTACAGGACATCAAGCACACGCTGCTGAAGTAAACGTTGATCAAGCACACTTAGTTGACTTAGCACACAATCACCAAGATCAATTAAATGCAGCTCCAATCAAAGATGGTGCATATGACATCCACTTTGTAAAAGATGGTTTCCAATATAACTTCACTTCAAATGGTACTACATGGTCATGGAGCTATGAAGCAGCTAATGGTCAAACTGCTGGTTTCTCAAACGTTGCAGGTGCAGACTACACTACTTCATACAACCAAGGTTCAAATGTACAATCAGTAAGCTACAATGCACAATCAAGTAACTCAAACGTTGAAGCTGTTTCAGCTCCAACTTACCATAACTACAGCACTTCAACTACTTCAAGTTCAGTGAGATTAAGCAATGGTAATACTGCAGGTGCTACTGGTTCATCAGCAGCTCAAATCATGGCTCAACGTACTGGTGTTTCAGCTTCTACATGGGCTGCAATCATCGCTCGTGAATCAAATGGTCAAGTAAATGCTTACAACCCATCAGGTGCTTCAGGTTTATTCCAAACTATGCCAGGTTGGGGTCCAACAAACACTGTTGACCAACAAATCAACGCAGCTGTTAAAGCATACAAAGCACAAGGTTTAGGTGCTTGGGGATTCTAATTCCTTCATAATAAATAAAAGTAATGTTTAGACATTAAATATATAGCTCTTCCCATAGAAATTGGGGAGAGTTTTTTTATTAATTAAAAATACATTTTTTAAAAAGTGGATATTGAAGTTAGGGAAATTTATTGGACTTTATTGTATTACTGCTAAAATACTTGTCTTTATTAAGTGCCAAGTGGAATGAAACTTCATTTGAGGCTGTACTGAGTACACTAGATACAAACTAAACGCACATTTTATAATTAAATTAAATGAAAAAGGAGATAAAAATGGCTATAAACATAATTGAATATAATAGGTCTTATAAGGAAGAGCTAATCGAGTTTATTTTATCGATTCAAAAAAATGAATTTAATATAAAAATTGATAGAGATGATCAACCTGATTTGGAGAACATCGAACATAACTATTTGAATAATGGAGGGCAATTTTGGCTTGCAATAAACAATCATCAAAATATTGTTGGTACTATAGGTTTGATTAGACTAGATAATAATATGTCTGCACTTAAAAAAATGTTTGTTGATAAAGGTTATAGGAATTTAAAAATAGGTAAAAAACTTTTAGATAAAGTTATAATGACATGTAAAGAACAAAATATCGATGGTATTTATTTAGGAACAATTGATAAATTTATTAGTGCACAGTATTTTTATTCTAATAATGGCTTCCGTGAAATTAAGCGAGGAGATTTACCAAGTAGTTTTCCTAAATTAGATGTAGATAATAGGTTTTATTACAGAAATTTAAAAGATTAATTCGATGCAATAATAATTGATATGACAATCTTAGTAATATTCATTTTAAAAGTGACACATAGCGTTTAAATATAAAGTCTGACGAGATATATCGTTTGGTTTACATTAGAGGATAGGCTGCATTTCGCTTTTTTTTCAATACATGTTAATTTATTCATTATATAAATTTTGAAAAAGTATATTCGAATAGCATATCTTAATGATTCTGTTACAGTAAGAGGCATAAAATATAAAACGAACCTTTTTTTGTAAAAATATAATGAAAATAACAGTTATTTTGCTAAAAATTCAAGAATCTATGATAATCTATGTTATGTAGTAAAATCGACAAATTTATATGTGGTTTGCAGTAATGAAATTAACTGTAATAATTGTTTTCTACTTAATAAAAAATTTAAAACTATCTTAATTAAGGGTTAAATCAATTAATGAAAATCAGTGCAATATTTTATTTTCAAAAATATTGTGATATGCTACAAAATAGAGAAAAATAAATGGGGCGTTTATTAACATGGATACAAAAGACTTTAAACGTTTAGAAAAAATGTATTCCCCGCGATACTTACCCGGATTAGATGGATTGAGGGCATTCGCAGTTATAGGAATCATTATTTATCACTTGAATGCACAATGGTTAAGTGGGGGCTTTTTAGGAGTAGATACATTCTTCGTTATTTCAGGTTATTTAATAACAAGTTTGTTGATAAGTGAGTATTATCGGACGCAAAAAATTGATTTGCTAGAGTTTTGGAAGCGACGATTGAAACGACTCATTCCGGCAGTGTTGTTTTTAATTTGTGTCGTGCTTACGTTCACACTGATATTTAAACCGGAATTGATTATACAAATGAAACGAGATGCTATTGCAGCTATATTCTATGTTTCAAACTGGTGGTACATCTCACAGAATGTAGATTATTTTAACCAATTTGCTATTGAACCACTCAAACATTTATGGTCTTTAGCCATTGAAGAACAATTTTACTTGCTTTTCCCATTGGTTATCACGTTCTTATTACATAGATTTAAACCGAGAAATATTATTCAAACGCTATTTATTGTATCGTTGATTTCTTTAGGACTTATGATAGTGATTCATTTCATCACTGGAGATAATTCACGTGTGTATTTTGGGACAGATACACGACTGCAAACTTTATTGCTTGGTTGTATATTAGCATTTATTTGGCCTCCGTTTGCTTTGAAAAAAGATATTTCTAAAAAGATTGTCGTATCATTAGATATTATAGGGATATCTGGTTTTGCGGTTCTAATGACTTTGTTCTTTATAGTTGGCGACCAAGATCAATGGATCTATAATGGAGGATTTTACATTATATCATTTGCAACTTTATTCATTATTGCAATTGCGGTACATCCTTCTAGTTTATTTGCTAAATTTTTAAGTATGAAACCTTTACTAATTATAGGTAAACGATCATATAGCTTATATTTATGGCATTATCCTATCATTGTTTTTGTGAACAGTTATTACGTACAAGGACAAATACCGGTATACGTTTATATTATAGAAATTTTGTTAACAGCGTTAATGGCTGAAATTTCGTATCGCTTTATTGAAACACCTATACGTAAAAAAGGATTTAAAGCTTTTGCATTTTTACCTAAAAAGAAGGGGCAATTTGCTAGAACAGTGTTAGTTATCCTATTATTGGTTCCGTCTATCGTTGTGCTCAGTGGACAGTTTGATGCACTTGGCAAACAACATGAAGCCGAGAAGAAAGAGAAGAAGACGGAATTTAAAACAACGAAGAAAAAAGTCGTTAAAAAAGATAAGCAAGAGGATAAGCAGACAGCGAATAGCAAAGAGGATATTAAAAAGTCATCACCACTATTAATTGGTGACTCGGTCATGGTGGATATTGGTAATGTCTTTACTAAGAAAATACCAAATGCACAAATTGATGGTAAAGTTGGACGGCAACTCGTTGATGCTACACCAATTGTGAAATCGCAATATAAAGACTATGCTAAAAAAGGTCAAAAAGTTGTAGTAGAGCTTGGTACAAATGGGGCATTTACGAAAGATCAATTAAATGAACTATTGGATAGTTTTGGAAAAGCAGACATTTATTTAGTTTCTATTAGAGTACCTAGAGATTATGAAGGTAGAATAAATAAATTAATTTATGAGGCAGCTGAAAAGCGCTCTAATGTACATCTAGTCGATTGGTATAAAGCTTCTGCAGGTCATCCGGAATACTTTGCATATGACGGTATTCACTTAGAATATGCAGGTAGTAAAGCGCTGACTGATTTGATTGTAAAAACGATGGAAACACATGCTACAAATAAGAAATAATTTGATGCACTAAACTTTTGAAATATTACATTACTTCTGATATTTATTATCAAAAATGATGTATTTCATTAAAAGTTTAGTGCTTTTTTATTTTCAAATCCCATGGTAACGGTGCAGAAAAAGTGTTGTAAACATTCTAATTGGTATATTACATTCAATGAAGCTTTATTAGGAACAGATTACATTATGATAACAAAGCCCGCAAGACACCTAATCTCTGTTATAGTTTGTTTTGTCGCAAAACTATAAAAGTTATAATTATTTGCATACTAAAAAAATAAAAAATATAAAATTTAAAATAATTGAGTCGCTAATGACTATATGTATAGAGTGTTTTGATTATTGGGAGGATATTTAATTATGAAAAAAATCGTTACAGCTACAATCGCTACAGCAGGACTTGCCACTATCGCATTTGCAGGACATGATGCACAAGCCGCAGAACAAAATAACAATGGATATAATTCTAATGACGCTCAATCATACAGCTATACGTATACAATTGATGCACAAGGTAATTATCATTACACTTGGACAGGAAATTGGAATCCAAGTCAATTAACGCAAAACAACACATACTACTACAACAACTACAATACTTATAGTTATAACAATGCATCTTACAATAACTACTATAATCATTCATATCAATACAATAACTATACAAACAATAGTCAAACAGCAACAAATAACTATTATACTGGTGGTTCAGGTGCAAGTTATAGCACAACAAGTAATAATGTTCATGTGACTACAACTGCAGCGCCATCTTCAAATGGTCGTTCAATTTCTAATGGTTATGCATCAGGAAGTAACTTATATACTTCAGGACAATGTACTTATTATGTATTTGATCGTGTTGGTGGGAAAATTGGTTCAACATGGGGTAACGCAAGTAATTGGGCTAACGCAGCTGCATCATCTGGCTATACAGTGAACAATACACCAAAAGTTGGTGCTATCATGCAAACAACACAAGGCTATTACGGTCATGTTGCTTACGTTGAAGGCGTTAACAGCAACGGTTCTGTTCGTGTTTCAGAAATGAACTATGGACATGGTGCTGGTGTGGTTACGTCTCGTACAATTTCAGCAAACCAAGCAGGTTCATATAATTTCATTCATTAATCAAATGTAAATCAAATGACGTCAATATTCTCTAACATGAGAGTATTGGCGTTTTTGTTTTATATAAATATAAATGAGAGCGGTTTATTCACTGATCTTTAGGGAACTAAGTAATAAAGTGATAATTTATACTATGTCAGTATGATTGAGAGTGATTCAATTTAGATGAAAACCATGAAAAAATATATTAAAACAGCATTTTTTTGTAGTATGTATTGGTTAATTGTTCAACTAAATATAGCAAATTTAGGTACAAGAATTCCTGATAAGTATTTTCGTCAGAAGTACATAATATTTAAATCATTTAACTTTGAGAAGCATGGAAAATTTTGGAACAAATGGTTTTACGTAAGAAAATGGAAACATAAGATTTTAGATGGTCATCAGCTTAATCAAAATATATATGATCAGCGTCATTTAATGACAATCAATACTGATGAAATTGAAAAAATGATTATAGAGACAAAGAGGGCAGAGTTGATTCATTGGATATCGATACTTCCAGTCATCATATTCAATAAAGGCCCTCGTTTAGTAAAGTATATAAATATTTTCTATGCAATGATAGCTAATGTTCCAATCATTATTGTGCAACGCTATAATCGACCGAGATTAACGCAGTTACTACGCATATTAAAACGAAGAGGTGAACGTCATGACTAAACATATCATCGTTATTGGTGGTGGCTTAGGTGGGATTTCTGCAGCAATTCGAATGGCACAAAGTGGCTATTCGGTCTCATTATATGAACAAAATAATCATATAGGAGGCAAAGTGAATCGTCATGAATCAGATGGCTTTGGCTTTGATTTAGGTCCATCTATTTTAACGATGCCTTATATTTTTGAAAAATTATTCGAATATAGCAAGAAGCAAATGTCAGACTACGTTACAATCAAGCGATTGCCACATCAATGGCGTAGCTTTTTTCCAGATGGAACGACTATCGATTTGTATGAAGGTATTAAAGAAACAGGTCAGCATAATGCGATATTGTCGAAACAGGATATAGAGGAACTGCAAAATTATTTGAATTATACAAGACGAATCGATCGTATTACTGAAAAAGGGTATTTTAACTATGGTTTAGATACACTATCTCAAATTATTAAATTTCATGGGCTATTAAATGCTCTTATTAATTATGATTATGTACATACTATGCAACAGGCCATAGACAAGCGTATCTCGAATCCATACTTGCGACAAATGTTAGGCTATTTTATCAAATATGTAGGTTCTTCATCATACGATGCGCCAGCTGTATTATCTATGTTATTCCATATGCAACAAGAGCAAGGCCTTTGGTATGTAGAAGGTGGAATCCATCATTTAGCCAATGCCTTGGAAAAGCTAGCGCGTGAAGAAGGTGTCACAATTCATACAGGTGCACGTGTGGACAATATTAAAACATATCAAAGACGTGTGACGGGTGTCAGATTAGATACAGGTGAGTTTGTAAAGGCAGATTATATTATTTCAAATATGGAAGTCATACCTACTTATAAATATTTAATTCACCTTGATACTCAACGATTAAACAAATTAGAGAGGGAATTTGAGCCGGCAAGCTCAGGATATGTGATGCATTTAGGTGTTGCTTGCCAATACCCGCAATTAGCACATCATAATTTCTTTTTTACGGAAAATGCTTATCTCAATTATCAACAAGTTTTTCATGAAAAGGTATTGCCAGATGATCCGACCATTTATCTAGTAAATACGAATAAAACTGATCACACACAAGCGCCAGTAGGTTATGAAAATATCAAAGTCTTACCACATATTCCATATATTCAAGATCAGCCTTTTACAACTGAAGATTATGCGAAGTTTAGGGATAAAATTTTGGATAAATTAGAAAAAATGGGACTTACTGATTTAAGAAAACACATTATTTATGAAGATGTTTGGACACCGGAGGATATTGAAAAAAATTATCGTTCTAATCGTGGTGCAATATATGGTGTTGTAGCAGATAAAAAGAAAAACAAAGGATTTAAATTTCCTAAAGAAAGTCAGTATTTTGAAAACTTGTACTTTGTAGGTGGATCAGTAAATCCTGGTGGTGGCATACCAATGGTTACATTAAGTGGGCAACAAGTCGCAGACAAAATAAACGCGCGAGAAGCGAAGAATAGGAAGTGATATCTATGAAATGGTTATCACGAATATTAACAGTAATAGTGACCATGTCTATGGCGTGTGGTGCATTGATATTTAATCGTAGACATCAGCTAAAGGCGAAAACGCTGAACTTCAATCATAAAGCATTAACAATTATTATTCCGGCTAGAAACGAAGAAAAAAGAATAGGTCATTTACTACATTCGATAATACAACAGCAAGTTCCAGTAGATGTCATTGTTATGAATGACGGATCGACAGATGAAACAGCACGTGTAGCACGTTCATATGGTGCGACTGTAGTAGATGTTGTTGATGATACTGACGGCAAATGGTATGGGAAATCACATGCTTGTTATCAAGGTGTGACGCATGCATGTACGAATCGTATTGCCTTTGTAGATGCTGATGTAACTTTCTTAAGGAAAGATGCTGTTGAAACGTTGATTAATCAGTATCAATTACAAGGTGAAAAAGGATTGTTAAGCGTACAGCCTTATCATATAACAAAGCGTTTCTACGAAGGGTTTTCAGCGATATTTAATTTAATGACAGTCGTTGGTATGAATGTATTTTCTACCTTAGACGACGGTCGGACTAACCAGCATGCATTTGGACCGGTGACATTAACAAATAAAGAAGATTATTATGCAACTGGAGGTCATAAAAGTGCAAACCGTCATATTATTGAAGGATTTGCTTTAGGAAGTGCATATACTTCACAATCATTGCCCGTAACAGTTTATGAAGGGTTTCCATTTGTTGCATTTCGCATGTATCAAGAAGGATTTCAGTCATTACAAGAAGGATGGACAAAGCATTTGTCAACTGGGGCAGGTGGCACAAAGCCTAAGATCATGACAGCAATTGTGTTGTGGTTGTTTGGTTCTATAGCGAGTATTTTAGGGCTATGTCTTAGTTTAAAATATCGCCAAATGTCTGTAAGAAAAATGGTAGCACTTTACTTGAGCTATACTACACAATTTATTTATCTGCATCGAAGGGTCGGCCAATTTTCTAATTTATTAATGGTATGTCATCCATTGTTATTTATGTTTTTTACTAAAATTTTCATCCAATCTTGGAAACAAACGCATCGGTATGGTGTAGTTGAATGGAAAGGTCGTCAATATTCTATATCTAAAGAACAATAAATCAAGGTAATGGCATTTCAATATAGGAGGACTAGTATGACAATGATGGATATGAATTTTAAATATTGTCATAAAATCATGAAGAAACATTCAAAAAGCTTTTCTTACGCTTTTGACTTGTTACCAGAAGATCAAAGAAAAGCGGTTTGGGCAATTTATGCTGTGTGTCGTAAAATTGATGACAGTATAGATGTTTATGGCGATATTCAATTTTTAAATCAAATAAAAGAAGATATACAATCTATTGAAAAATACCCATATGAACATCATCACTTTCAAAGTGATCGTAGAATAATGATGGCACTTCAGCATGTTGCACAACATAAAAATATCGCCTTTCAATCTTTCTATAATCTCATTGATACTGTATATAAAGATCAACATTTTACAATGTTTGAAACGGACGCTGAATTATTCGGATATTGTTATGGTGTTGCTGGTACAGTAGGTGAAGTATTGACGCCGATTTTAAGTGATCATGAAACACATCAGACATACGATGTCGCAAGAAGACTTGGTGAATCGTTGCAATTGATTAATATATTAAGAGATGTCGGTGAAGATTTTGACAATGAACGGATATATTTTAGTAAGCAACGATTAAAGCAATATGAAGTTGATATTGCTGAAGTGTACCAAAATGGTGTTAATAATCATTATATTGACTTATGGGAATATTATGCAGCTATCGCAGAAAAAGATTTTCAAGATGTTATGGATCAAATCAAAGTATTTAGTATTGAAGCACAACCAATCATAGAATTAGCAGCACGTATATATATTGAAATACTGGACGAAGTGAGACAGGCTAACTATACATTACATGAACGTGTTTTTGTGGATAAGCGGAAAAAGGCAAAGTTGTTTCATGAAATAAATAGTAAATATCATAGAATATAGGTGGTTGAATAATGAAGATTGCAGTAATTGGTGCAGGTGTCACAGGATTAGCAGCGGCAGCCCGTATTGCTTCTCAAGGTCATGAAGTGACGATATTTGAAAAAAATAATAATGTAGGCGGGCGTATGAATCAATTAAAGAAAGACGGCTTTACATTTGATATGGGTCCCACAATTGTCATGATGCCAGATGTTTATAAAGATGTTTTTACAGCGTGTGGTAAAAATTATGAAGATTATATTGAATTGAGACAATTACGTTATATTTACGATGTGTATTTTGACCACGATGATCGTATAACGGTGCCTACAGATTTAGCTGAATTACAGCAAATGCTAGAAAGTATAGAACCTGGTTCAACGCATGGTTTTATGTCCTTTTTAACGGATGTTTATAAAAAATATGAAATTGCACGTCGCTATTTCTTAGAAAGAACGTATCGCAAACCGAGTGACTTTTATAATATGACGTCACTTGTGCAAGGTGCTAAGTTAAAAACGTTAAATCATGCAGATCAGCTAATTGAACATTATATTGATAACGAAAAGATACAAAAGCTTTTAGCGTTTCAAACGTTATACATAGGAATTGATCCAAAACGAGGCCCGTCACTATATTCAATTATTCCTATGATTGAAATGATGTTTGGTGTGCATTTTATTAAAGGCGGTATGTATGGCATGGCTCAAGGGCTAGCGCAATTAAATAAAGACTTAGGCGTTAATATTGAACTAAATGCTGAAATTGAGCAAATTATTATTGATCCTAAATTCAAACGGGCCGATGCGATAAAAGTGAATGGTGACATAAGAAAATTTGATAAAATTTTATGTACGGCTGATTTCCCTAGTGTTGCGGAATCATTAATGCCAGATTTTGCACCTATTAAAAAGTATCCACCACATAAAATTGCAGACTTAGATTACTCTTGTTCAGCATTTTTAATGTATATCGGTATAGATATTGATGTGACAGATCAAGTGAGACTTCATAATGTTATTTTTTCAGATGACTTTAGAGGCAATATTGAAGAAATATTTGAGGGACGTTTATCATATGATCCTTCTATTTATGTGTATGTACCAGCGGTCGCTGATAAATCACTTGCGCCAGAAGGCAAAACTGGTATTTATGTGCTAATGCCGACGCCGGAACTTAAAACAGGTAGCGGAATCGATTGGTCAGATGAAGCTTTGACGCAACAAATAAAGGAAATTATTTATCGTAAATTAGCAACGATTGAAGTATTTGAAGATATAAAATCGCATATTGTTTCAGAAACAATCTTTACGCCAAATGATTTTGAGCAAACGTATCATGCGAAATTTGGTTCGGCATTCGGTTTAATGCCAACTTTAGCGCAAAGTAATTATTATCGTCCACAAAATGTATCGCGAGATTATAAAGATTTATATTTTGCAGGTGCAAGTACGCATCCAGGTGCAGGCGTTCCTATTGTCTTAACGAGTGCGAAAATAACTGTAGATGAAATGATTAAAGATATTGAGCAAGGCGTGTAAGGGAGTAGTCTAAGAGAAAGATGTGAGAAAAGTATAAGGGGAACGTAAAAGGCATAGTGAAATAAGTATGTGCTTAAGAAGTTTTATTTAACAATGAATGACGCCTGTTAAGGTTCACGTTTGAATACGTACCTTGATGGGCGTTATACTTTATATAAGCATATCTAACTGGTTGCGCATGCGGATATGCATGGCAGTTGAATCATAATGATTGAGTGTATATTAATCTGAAAATTCCTAATATTGACAATAATATTATACCTACCTAAAATGAAAATAAATTCATTCAATACAACGTGTGTCATAAGTTCTGTTGAACATAACGGTGAATGGCGATGTCATTGTAACCATCTAAATGAGAGTGATACAAGTTGTTAGGATTATGATAGTCGCCCAGGCTATGTTTAATGATAGAGGAGGAATTTGATGATCTCTAACAAATTAGCAAATATCCCTGATAGTTATTTCGGGAAAACGATGGGACGTAAAATCGAACATGGACCATTGCCATTAATTAATATGGCAGTTGGAATCCCTGATGGGCCTACGCCACAAGGTATTATTGATCATTTTCAACAAGCACTAACTATTCCTGAAAATCAAAAATATGGTGCTTTTCATGGTAAAGAAGCGTTCAAGCAAGCTATTGTAGATTTTTATCAAAGACAATATAATGTGACGTTAGATAAAGAAGATGAAGTGTGCATTTTATATGGTACAAAAAATGGATTAGTGGCAGTACCAACATGTGTTATCAATCCAGGAGACTATGTATTACTACCTGATCCAGGCTACACGGATTATTTAGCAGGTGTACTTTTAGCTGATGGCAAGCCTGTCCCGCTTAATTTAGAACCGCCACATTATTTGCCAGATTGGTCCACAGTTGATTCACAAATAATAGATAAAACAAAACTCATTTATTTAACGTATCCAAATAATCCAACTGGATCGACAGCTACGAAAGAAGTTTTTGATGAAGCGATAGCTAAATTTAAAGATACAGACACTAAAATCGTGCATGATTTTGCTTATGGTGCTTTCGGTTTCGACGCTAAAAATCCTAGTATACTTGCTTCGGAAAATGGGAAAGATGTTGCGATTGAAATTTATTCCTTGTCTAAAGGTTATAACATGTCAGGTTTTAGAGTCGGTTTTGCAGTTGGTAATAAAGATATGATTCAAGCTTTGAAAAAGTACCAAACGCACACAAATGCTGGGATGTTTGGTGCATTACAAGATGCCGCAATATATGCTTTGAATCATTATGATGATTTTTTAGAAGAACAAAGCAATGTATTTAAAACACGTCGTGACCGATTCGAAGCCATGCTTGCAAAAGCTGATTTGCCATTTGTTCATGCTAAAGGTGGCATATATGTATGGTTGGAAACACCGCCTGGTTATGACAGCGAGCAATTTGAGCAATTTTTAGTGCAAGAGAAGTCAATACTTGTTGCTCCAGGGAAACCATTTGGAGAGAATGGTAATCGTTATGTGAGAATTTCATTGGCGTTAGATGACCAGAAATTAGACGAAGCTGCAATAAGATTAACAGAACTAGCATATTTATATGAATAATAAAGTTAAGGGTGATGTTAAAATGACAAAAATTAAAATCATGAGTGTACGTGATGAAGATATGCCTTATATCAAGGCGTGGGCAGAGAAACATCATGTTGAGGTAGATATTACTAAAGAAGCATTAACTGATGACAATGTTGAAGGTGTCGCTGGTTATGATGGCTTATCGCTATCACAACAAATACCATTATCAGAGCATGTTTATAAACGATTAAATGAACTTGATATTAAACAAATCGCACAACGTAGTGCTGGATTTGATACATATGATTTGGAGTTAGCAAACAAGTATAACTTGATTGTGTCAAATGTGCCGTCATACTCTCCGAATTCAATTGCGGAGTTTGCTGTGAACCAGGCTATTAATGTGGTTCGTCATTTTAATCAAATTCAAACGAAAGTGCGGGAGCATGATTTTAGATGGGAACCTACTATTTTATCGAAATCCATTAAAGATTTAAAAGTAGCTGTTATTGGTACAGGTCGAATTGGCCGTGTAGTAGCCGATATATTTGCCAATGGTTATCAAAGTGATGTGGTCGCATACGACCCGTTTCCTAATGCTAAAATTGCAACGTATGTCGATTACAAAGATACGATTGAGGAAGCGGTTGAAGGTGCTGATATCGTGACATTACATGTACCTGCAACGAAATATAATCATTATCTATTTAATGCTGAATTATTTAAACATTTTAAAAAGGGCGCAGTATTTGTCAATTGTGCGAGAGGTTCTTTAGTAGATACTAAGGCGTTATTAGACGCATTAGACAATGGTGTGATTAAAGGTGCAGCACTTGATACGTATGAATTTGAACGCAAACTTTTCCCAAGTGATCAAAGGGGCAAAACACTGAACGATCCATTGTTAGAATCGTTGATTGACAGGGAAGATGTCATATTAACACCACATATTGCGTTTTATACTGAAGCTGCAGTTAAAAATCTAATTGTCGATGCATTAGATGCAACATTAGATGTATTGCAGACTGGAGATACTAGGTTACGAGTAAATTAAAAATCGAACTGATGAGATAATTTGGATTGTTGGGATTCTCATCAGTTCGATTTTTTAATTTGGTGTTGATGACGTTGAATATTGCCTAATTAAACGACATCGTAACCTTGATCTTCAATTGCGTCTTTCATTTGAGATACAGCAACTTTACTGTCATCATATTGAACACTTACTTGACCATTTTCAAGGTTAACGTCAGCTGAAGTGACACCGTCAATATTATTTAATGCAGATTCAACAGCACTTTTGCAGTGACCACAGCTCATACCTTCAACATTTAAAATTTCTTGTGACATAGCATTCACCTCCTTTTAGAGCCACTTATTATTTATAATAATTAGTGGCTCTTATGCAGTTGGAGCGAAGGACCAACTGTAAACCGTAGTGTACTTATTATTTATAATAATTAGTGGCTCTTATGCAGTTGGAGCGAAGATCCAACTGTAAACCGTAGTGTACTTATTATTTATAATAATGATGGAACCTAATAGGCGGAGCTATTAGGTAAGATACACTAATTCGCCAAGCGAAAAGTGTAACTATATATGCAGTTGGAGCGAAAATCCAACTGTAAACCGCGACATTATAGAGCCAATCACTAGCCTATCTCAGAATCACCAACGAATCCTTCATTATTAAGGAATCTAGGCATCTTTACGGCGTGGTTCTAATCGCATCTTTTTCAATCTAAGTGCGTTTGTGACAACACTTACTGAACTTAGTGCCATTGCAGCACCAGCAACCCATGGCGCAAGTAAGCCCAATGCAGCTATAGGGATACCGGCAATATTATAGCCGAATGCCCAAAATAGATTTTGACGAATATTACGAATGGTTGCTTTACTTGCATAAATGGCTTTAGGAATAAGCATCAAGTCGCCACCAAGAATAGTAATATCAGCTGCTTCAATGGCAACTTCTGTACCTGTACCAATGGCGATACCGATATCAGCTTTAACTAATGCAGGTGCATCATTTACACCGTCACCAACCATCGCAACCTTCTTACCTTGTTGCTGTAGTTTCGCAATTTGTGCAGCTTTTTCTTCTGGTAAAATATCTGCAATAACAGTATCTATGCCTACTTGTTTTGCAATGGCTTGAGCAGTGTTTTTATTATCGCCAGTTAACATGGCAACTTCAATGCCCATATCATGCAATTGTTTTATTGCATCTTTGGCATGATCTTTTACAGTATCTGCCACTGCGATGATACCAGTTAATGAATAATTAACAGCAATGAGCATAGCAGTTTTACCATCTCGTTCATAATATGTTAAATCATCAGAAATATGCTTAGGCAAGCTAATATCATTGTCAGCCATTAATTTACGGTTACCAACCAATATATGGTGATGATCAATCGTTGCTTCAATACCATGTCCAGGTACTGCTTTAAATGTTGTCGTCTCAGTTAATGTTAATTGCTTTTCTTTTGCATAATTGACAATGGCTTCTGCCAATGGGTGTTCAGAATCTTTTTCAGCAGTAGCAAGTAGTTGTAGCGTTTGATTGTCACCATGATAATCTGTCACGACTGGACGACCATTTGTAATGGTACCCGTCTTATCTAAAACGATGGTATCAATTTGATGTGTGCGTTCAACAAACTCGCCACCTTTAAATAAAATACCATTTTCAGCAGCGCGACCAGTACCTACCATAATAGAAGTTGGTGTAGCAAGTCCTAATGCGCATGGACAAGCAATGACAAGAACGGAAATACTCGCAACAAGTGCAGGTTCAAATGTACCTGGTGTAACTAAAGTAATCCACACGATAAATGTTAATAGTGCGATACCAACAACGATAGGAACGAAATAACCAGAAATAATATCTGCCAATCGTTGAATCGGCGCTTTAGAACTTTGAGCTTCTTCGACAACTTTAATAATATTTGCCAACGCAGTGTCCCCGCCAACTTTTGTTGCTGTCATAGTAATAGTACCGTTTTTGTTCATCGTTGAACCAATTACAGTATCATCAACATTCTTCTCAACAGGGATAGATTCACCTGTTAACATAGATTCGTCGATGGCAGTCATACCTTTAATAATTTTGCCATCAACAGGTATCTTTTCACCTGGTTTAACGATAAGTGTATCTCCAACATGTACTTCATTTAGAGGAATCATCACTTCATTACCATCTTTTAAAATGCGTGCTTCTTTAGCTTGCAAACTTAATAATTCGCCAAGCGCATTGGTTGTTTGAGACTTCGCTCTAGCTTCTAAATACTTACCGAATAAGATTAAGGTAATTAGTACGGCGCTTGTTTCAAAGTATAAATGCGGTTGCGTTGTTGAGCCATTTAGCCAACGAACCATTTCATAAATACTGTAAAAATATGCTGCACTTGTACCAACAGCAACAAGTACATCCATATTGGCGCCACCATTTCTTAAGTTTTTATAAGCACCTACATAAAATTGCCATCCAATAATAAATTGTACAGGTGTAGCTAAAATAAATTGGAACCATGGATTCGTAAATAGTGCTGGTATATGCATATTGAAAAGATGCACAAACATTAACATTAATAGTGGTAAAGATAATACTGCTGATATGATAAGCTTAATCAATTTATGTTGTAGCGCTTCAGCTTTGCGTGACGTTTGATCTTTATTGTTATCTTTAATAGACGCGTCATAACCTAATTTTTGAATGCGAGTGACAAGTTTATCAGCATCTGTTTCTTCAGGATAATAGTCAACTTTAGCTTGCTCTGTTGTTAAATTGACCGTTGCATTTTGAACACCGTCCATTTTATTTAACACTTTTTCAATACGGCTTGAGCATGCAGCACAAGTCATACCTGTAATGTCTAATTCGACAGTTTCTACAGCGACACCGTAACCTAAATGTTGAATCGTATTAATAAATTCTTGGACATCATGTTGATCAGGGTTATACTCAACAGTTGCTTTCTCTGTAGTTAAATTCACTTGGGCATTAACGTCATCAAGTTTATTCAGTTTCTTTTCGATACGATTTGAACATGCGGCACAAGTCATACCAGTGATATCTAATGTTGTTTTTTTCGTATTAGCCACATTATTGCCTCCCTGTGATTCATTGTTACACGTCTAATGTACCCCCTATAGGTATATAAGTCAATCGTTGCGTTTTACTTTTACCAATTTTAAAAAGAAAAAGAGAGATTGCCGTGCAAACATTGCACAACAATCTCTCTATTTAGCATCTATATAAAAGAAGTCGTAATTAATATTAAAGGATGTATGAATGAAAGGTAAAACTTAAATGACTTCTGGATTTGCAATTCTTAGGTGACTTAAAAGAAATCAGATGGGTTAAATTCTTTCGCATGTAAATTTTTAAAATTATTAAGATGGATGACTTTATCATCATCTTTGTTGTCTGACAACTGACGACTCGTGTCGTTTGTCATTTCGTGATCTTGTATCGTTTTGACCAAACCTAAAATGATTAAGATAGCAACTGTGCCTGTAATTAATATTCTCATCGCTATCATACTCCTTTATATTTCTCTTACTCACATTGTACGTTAATAGATTAAAAAATGAATGCGTCTGTAGTATTGAATTTATCTACTACTTTAGCAGTATTTGATGCGAGAATTGTATAGATAAGGGTGATAAGGTCATGATTTCATAATGTTATAGCGTATTAGTTGCATAGGCGAATGTTTATTTGATTAACTTTTAAACAAGTAAATAAGTTATTAGGAGTTGAAAGGTGTAATGACTGAAAAAGAAAAAATGTTAGCAGAAAAATGGTACGATGCAAACTTTGATCAATACTTAATCAATGAACGTGCACGAGCGAAAGATATTTGCTTTGAATTAAATCATACAAGACCGAGTGCTACAAATAAAAGAAAGGAATTAATTGATCAATTATTTCAAACAACAACAGACAATGTAAGTATTTCGATTCCTTTTGATACAGATTATGGTTGGAACGTTAAACTAGGAAAAAATGTCTATGTAAACACCAATTGTTACTTTATGGATGGTGGACAGATTACAATTGGCGATAATGTTTTTATAGGACCTAATTGTGGATTCTACACAGCGACACATCCACTTAATTTCCATCATAGAAATGAAGGTTTTGAAAAAGCCGGACCCATTCATATTGGCAGTAATACTTGGTTTGGCGGTCATGTAGCCGTGTTACCAGGGGTGACGATTGGAGAAGGCAGTGTGATTGGTGCTGGTAGTGTTGTCACTAAAGATATTCCGCCACACAGCTTAGCGGTTGGAAACCCTTGTAAAGTCGTTCGTAAAATTGATAATGACCTACCATCCGAAACATTAAATGACGAAACGATAAAGTAGCAGTTGCGACCCATATAAATTTTAAAAAGTAACCAATCAATTTCAAAATACTTGAGAATAAGTGATAAAGCATAAAAATGAAAGCGATTGCAAAACTAACCTTAATCATAGTAAAATGAGTTTAAATGATGTTATATCATTAAATCAAAGGGTTAAACCACTTTCAAAATTTATAGGGGGTAAGTGTACATGGTAGTAGAATTTAAAAATGAACCTGGTTACGATTTTTCAGTCCAAGAAAATGTGGATATGTTTAAGAAAGCATTGAAAGACGTGGAAAAAGAATTAGGTCAAGACATACCATTAGTGATTAATGGAGAGAAGATTTTCAAAGATGACAAAATTAAATCAATCAATCCTGCAGACACATCACAAGTGATTGCAAATGCATCAAAGGCAACAAAACAAGATGTTGAAGATGCGTTTAAAGCAGCAAACGAAGCTTATAAATCTTGGAAAACATGGTCAGCAAATGATCGTGCAGAGCTTATGTTACGTGTTTCGGCAATTATTCGTCGTCGAAAAGCGGAAATTGCAGCAATTATGGTTTATGAAGCAGGTAAGCCATGGGATGAAGCAGTTGGTGATGCAGCTGAAGGTATTGATTTTATTGAATACTATGCACGTTCAATGATGGACTTGGCTCAAGGTAAGCCAGTACTTGATCGTGAAGGTGAACACAATAAATATTTCTATAAATCAATTGGTACAGGTGTTACAATTCCGCCGTGGAACTTCCCGTTTGCGATTATGGCTGGTACAACTTTAGCACCAGTTGTGGCAGGTAATACAGTGTTATTGAAACCTGCTGAGGATACACCTTATATCGCTTATAAATTAATGGAAATTTTAGAAGAAGCAGGATTACCAAAAGGCGTAGTTAACTTTGTTCCTGGTGATCCGAAAGAAATTGGTGATTACTTAGTTGATCATAAAGATACGCATTTCGTTACATTTACAGGATCACGTGCGACAGGTACTAGAATTTATGAACGTAGTGCCGTTGTTCAAGAAGGTCAAAACTTCTTGAAACGTGTTATCGCTGAAATGGGTGGTAAAGATGCCATTGTAGTTGATGAAAATATTGATACAGATATGGCAGCAGAAGCTATTGTAACGTCAGCATTTGGTTTTTCTGGTCAAAAATGTTCAGCATGTTCACGTGCAATTGTGCATAAAGACGTTTATGACGAAGTATTAGAGAAATCAATCAAATTAACAAAAGAATTAACGTTGGGCAATACTGTAGACAATACGTATATGGGCCCAGTTATTAATAAAAAACAATTTGATAAGATTAAAAATTATATTGAGATTGGTAAAGAAGAAGGTAAATTAGAACAAGGTGGCGGCACTGATGATTCAAAAGGTTACTTTGTAGAACCAACAATCATTTCAGGACTTAAATCTAAAGATAGAATCATGCAAGAAGAAATTTTTGGTCCAGTTGTTGGCTTTGTGAAAGTTAACGATTTTGATGAAGCAATTGAGGTTGCAAATGATACAGATTACGGTTTAACTGGTGCAGTGATTACAAATAATCGCGAGCATTGGATTAAAGCGGTAAACGAATTTGATGTAGGCAATTTATACCTTAACAGAGGCTGTACTTCAGCAGTTGTTGGATACCATCCATTTGGTGGTTTCAAAATGTCAGGTACGGACGCTAAAACAGGTAGTCCAGACTACTTATTACACTTCTTAGAACAAAAGGTTGTTTCAGAAATGTTCTAATGCTTCATAATGAACAAGGGCCATCCATTGCGGTTGGCTCTTTTTATTTATAACTTTAAAAATTAAGTAATAGCAACCATATTTTTAGAAAAGGATTATAGGTATAAGAATGTGAGATACGTTATTTCAATAATAATGGGAATTGTATTAGCAATTTGGTCATTTAAACAACTGAGTCAAAGTCATTTAGATAGCGGATTTATTTTTTTCTTCATAGTTTATGTGTTGTGTATCAGTTATTTTAATAGCGATAAGCATGATAAAAATAAAAAACGATAGTGTACACGAATTCATTAACGTGTACACTATCGTTTTTATTATGAATGTTGGTAACGCTCATGAGTTTCTCATCTACTATTTAATCTTAATATTTATTACCTTATGGAAAATTTTATCAATTTCTTCCCCAGGCCAGTCAATTTTTTCATCTTTTATCCAATGCATAAAACCTTCAATCAACGAGTCATAAATATAAAATATGAGATTATCTGGGATGTCGCTGTCAATATCGATACGGTCTCTATTATTTTTGATATCGTTATGCATAATTTTAATGCAGACATTTTTTAATACTTTATTAAATTCAGCGTCTTCTTCTTGAAATTCTGCAATATCTCGCAAATCTTCTTTATTGTTAATTGTATCGCTAATCGTTTGAAATGGGTGGTTAAGGCGATCGCTAATGTCTCTGGCAAAATAGTCTTTAGTCAATTGATTGAACAAATACTCTAGAAGATCGTATTTATCATAAAAATGTTTATAAAATGTTGTGCGGTGTACGAGTGCGTTGTCGCAAATTTGATTGACAGTAATCGTTTGGAATAATTGCTGTTCTAACAATTGTAGCAAGCTACTCGACAATGCTTTTTTTGTCTTTATAACTCGTAAATCAGTCTCTTTCATCTACATTTCTCCTTTGTGTGTAGTTTAATATACAAAATTTTCCAATTGATTCTTTAAGAGGTCGGGGATAGATACTATAATCTAACAATAATCTACACTGTATATTTAAACTATAACGTTGATTTTAAAAGGAGGCAATATACTTTGGCAAAATTTTTATATAAGATGGGGACATTCATCGCAAAACATAAATGGTCCGCGGTCATTGCATGGATAGTGATTGTAGCTGCAATATTGATACCACTTGCTACAAATGCACCGAAATTTGACAATGATATTAAAATGACAGGATTAGAGTCGTTGGATACGAATAAAAAGATTGAAAAACATTTTAATCAAGATAGTGAAAAGGCACAAATACGTGTTGTCTTTAAGACGACTAAAGATGATGGTATTGTGCAACCGAACATTACTAAAGATATTAAGAAAACGTTAGATGATATTAAAAAAGATGACAAGCACATTGATAAAATATCAGATCCTTATGAAAATAAGCAAATTAGTAAAGATAAAACAACTGCATTTGCAGATATCACATATGACGTTAGTCAAACATCTTTAAAAGATGGCTCTAGAGATAATGTTAAAAGTCATTTGAAAGACTTACGTGACAATCATAATGTACAAACAGAGTTAACTGGTACAGGAATGACATCTACAGAAGTAGGCGGTAATTCTGAACTAGTTGGTATCATTGTTGCATTTGTAGTGTTATTGATTACATTTGGTTCAGTCATTGCTGCAGGATTACCAATTATAAGTGCATTGATTGGTCTAGCATCTGGGGTTGGCATTATCAGTTTGTTAACTTATGCATTCGATATACCAAATGTCACACTGACATTAGCCGTAATGATTGGACTAGCAGTTGGTATCGATTATGCATTATTTATTTTATTCAGATATCGACAAGTTATGAAAACTGAAACAGATTACATTAAAGGCATTGGTCTTGCAATAGGAACAGCAGGTAGCGCAGTCATCTTCGCTGGTGTGACAGTTGTGATTGCCGTATGCGGTTTATCGCTAGTTGGCATAGATTTCTTAGCAGTGATGGGGTTTGCTTCGGCAATTAGTGTTATATTTGCTGTATTCAGTGCACTGACTTTATTACCTGCGTTAATTAGTATTTTCCATAAACGCATTAAAGTGAACAAATTGCAGTCTAATTTTAAAAAAGATATTGATACGCCTTGGTCTAAATTTATTACAGGAAATGCACTTGCGGCAGTATTACTAGGTTTAATCATATTAGTAGCAGCTGCAATACCAGTTAGTCATATGCGACTTGGTATTCCAGATGACGGTGTTAAACCAGCAGATTCTACACAGAAAAAAGCTTACGATATAATCTCGGATAAATTTGGTGAAGGATTTAATGGCCAAATTCCGATGTTGATAAATGTGAAAGATAAAAAGGATGATCCACAAGGATTACAACAAGATTTACAGTCTGTATATAAAGATATTAAAGATAAGAAAAATGTAGATATCGTTACGCCGCCACAAATGAGTAAAGATAATGATTACGCTTTGATGGTCGTGATACCTAAGAAAGGGCCTAATGCAGAGAGTACAAATGATTTAGTGCATGATTTACGAGATTATCATAAAGATGCACAAGATAAATATGGGTTCAAAACGGAGATTTCGGGACAAAGTGTCATTAATATTGATATGTCTAAAAAGTTAAATGAGGCGATACCTTTATTTGCAACAGTAATTGTTGTATTGGCATTTTTCTTATTAATGATTGTCTTCCGTTCAATTCTAATACCGTTAAAAGCAGTTTTAGGATTTGTCTTGTCATTAATGGCAACGCTAGGATTTACAACATTAGTAATGCAAGATGGTTTTATGAAAGGTCTGTTTGGTATTGAAACGACAGGACCAATGCTAGCATTTTTACCGGTTATTACTATAGGTATCTTATTTGGATTAGCGATGGATTATGAAGTCTTCCTTATGTCGCGAATTCATGAAGAATATAGTAAAACAGGGGATAATGATTATTCTATCAAAGTAGGGTTGAAAGAAAGCGGTCCTGTTATTGTAGCAGCTGCATTAATCATGTTTAGTGTCTTCTTTGCGTTTGTATTCCAAGAAGATGTCATGATTAAATCAATGGGTATGGCATTAGCGTTTGGTGTACTCTTTGATGCCTTCGTAGTCAGAATGATGTTAATTCCTGCATTAACGAAATTGTTTGGAAAAGGTTCGTGGTATTTACCAGCATGGTTGAATCGCATTATTCCACGAGTTGATATTGAAGGACATGCACTTGAAAAATATAAAACGGTTGAATCACAGGAATCTGAAGCTAAAGATAGTAAGGAAACATACGACACAACCTTTAAAATATATCCACAAGGTGCAACAAATGTATCGAAACATCAAGATGTACATGGGCAAGATGATGTACGTTCAATAGTACTAGATGATAAAACTATGGCATTGTACCAAGAAGTGAAACAGCAATCAGCAAGTTCATTTTTCTTATATGATGCTTTAATAGATTATCAAAACAAGCATCAACTAAATTCAAAACAACAAGTAACGAATATAGAACAGTTGAATAAAAATATTGAAAAGCTCAATCAATTGTTAGAAAAAAATCTACGAAATAAATCATAAAATAACATGTACATGCCTCCGCTTTAAATGTCTATCAATGACATTTGAAGCGGAGGTTTTTTGCATGAAAGTGATTATACAAAACATTTTTGCAATGTCACAAATTTTACATGAAAAATGAAAATTATTTAAATAAAGTATTGCGAGCTACAATTTTAAGGGTTATGATTTTTAAGTGATAATGATTATTATTTCTAATAGGAGAGCGAAATAGTATGTTAAACATTAAAAATGGTGAAATGAATAAGGCTTATAAAATAAAGCGAATGGATATTGCTAATGAGAATATGTTGTATCGTCTAAGTGCCTTTGGGTTAACAGATGACGCTATCATAACGATTAAACAAAAATGTTTATTTAAAGGGCCATGTATTATTGAAGTAAACGGACAACAGTTAAGTATTAGGCATTGCGATGCTTGTTCTATTGCATTAGAAGAATAGGAGCCGGACGAATGGAAAATTATTGTATTTTAGGAAACCCTAATGTTGGTAAAACATCTTTGTTTAACGCTTTAACTGGTTCGTATGAATATATAGGCAACTGGAGTGGCGTAACGGTAGAGAAAAAAGTAGGGAAGCTAAAAGAAAATGTAGGACAATTAATTGATTTACCAGGTACATATGATTTATCGCCGATTTCTAAAGATGAAACTGTAGTGACAGACTATTTATTAAACGATTCATTTTCAGGAATCATTAACATTGTTGACGCGAGTCAACTAAAAAGGAATATGCAATTAACAGTACAATTGTTAGAACTTAATCAACCAATATACATCGGATTAAATATGATTGATGTAGCTACAAAGCGCGGGATAAAAATCGATTATCATAAATTGATGAAAAAGTTAAAAACACCTATTTTTCCAGTTGTGGCACGTACAGGCAAAGGAACTAAACATTTACTTGGCGAAATAAAGCATCTAGGGGAAGGGTATCAACCGCATTTTAAAATCAATTATGGTGAGAAGATTGAAGAGACAATTAAAAATATGTGTCAAATAATAATGACAGAGACATCTCATGATAAATATCAAGCTAGATTTATTGCGATTCAATTCTTATTAAATAACATGCAAATTGCAAACGAACTTAATTCAGAGGTTGTAAATAAATTGTCGAGTTTACGTGATCAAGTTGATAAACAAGTAGAGGCTGTATCTGTTCGTCGAGAGATGGAGCGTATACGCAATCATTATATTGAGACGTTATTGCAAGACGTGGTAACGTATCCAGATGAAGATAAGCAATATTTCAGCTCTAGAATAGACAAGATATTAACACATAAATATATAGGGATGCCTATCTTTCTAGCGATTATGTGGTTGATCTTTCAAACTACATTTACATGGATTGGCACACCTTTGTCGGATCAACTCGATGCATTTATAGGTGGTACATTTACAGATAGTGTGAAGACGATTATGAATTATCTTGGCGTTATACCATTTTTACAAGATTTAATTACAGATGGCATTATTGCTGGTGTAGGATCAGTATTAGTCTTTGTACCACAAATTGTTGTGCTATTTTTCTTTATATCTTTATTAGAAGATTCAGGTTATATGGCGCGTATTGCAGTTTTAATGGATCGTATTATGGAATCGTTCGGTTTAAGCGGGAAGTCTTTTATACCGATGATTATCGGATTTGGTTGTAACGTACCGAGTATTATGGCTGCGCGCAGTATTGAAAATGAAAAAGAGCGTTTAACAACGATATTAATTGCACCATTCATGTCATGCTCTGCTAGACTGCCAGTGTATGCGTTGTTCGTAGGTATCTTTTTCAAAGAGAATCAATCTTTAGTAGTATTAAGCTTGTATGTTTTAGGTATTATTATGGCATTTTTAGTCAGTACAGTACTTACTAAGACGATTTTAAAAAATGATAATGCAATCTTTATTGTGGAATTGCCAACATACCGTGTGCCTTCCATTAAAACGTTGTGGCGTAGTACTTGGGAAAAGGCTAAGGGCTTTGTTCGTAAAGCAGGTACATTTATTTTTGGCGGCTCAGTAGTCATTTGGCTATTAAGTTATGTAGGACCACATGGTATCAATGTGAATATCAATCAAAGTTTTTTACATATGGTTGGTAGTTTCTTTGGTATGTTAGTGCAACCGCTCGGATTTGGAACATGGCAAGCAGGTGCTACGTTAGTGCCAGGATTTTTAGCAAAAGAAGTTATCGTAAGTTCGATGGCGATTATCTATTCATCAGGTGATGCAGGCCTTGTTAATGTGATTCAAAATCAATTCACACCGCTATCTGCGTATGCATTTATGATATTTATACTATTGTATATTCCTTGTGTTTCTACAGTGGCAGCAATCCGTAAAGAGACTTATTCATGGAAATGGACGGCACTTGCAGTTGTCTATCCTCTAGTCACTGCATATGTCTTAACATTCATTTTTTATCAAATCGGACATTTATTTGTTTAAGGAGTGGTTAAAGTGTCAGTCATTATTAACATTTTAATTTTTTTAGCAATTTTCGGATATGCCTTGTATACACTAGTGAAATTTTTCAAACGTTCGAAACAAGGAAAATGTGGTACATGTGACATTAATCGTGATTGTTGTGGAACAGAACAGCACACAGCGAATCATTTTCCAGGGAAATAATTAAAAAAATGAGCACAGGCAAGGGCGACCTGATGCTCATTTTTGATGCGCGATATGTTAAAGTGTCGTTATTTACCTTTTACGACTAATTCGTTATCCTCAACATCTATATCCACATGTTTAACGTCTGTATGATCTAAATAGTAATCTGTAATTTTGTCACGTACTTGCTGTTCAACAATACGTCTTAATGGACGTGCACCTAATTCTTCATCATAGCCTTCTTCAATTAACCAATCTTTCGCATCTTGAGAAACGTCCATCGTAATACCTTTTTTATCTAATGTAACTTGTACATCGTCTAATAATAAGTTGACGATATCTTGCAATGCATCTTTATCTAAATGTAAGAATTCAACGATGCCGTTGAAGCGGTTAAGGAATTCAGGGCGGAAGAATTTTTTCATTTCGTGCATAATATCTTTTTCTTCAGCGTCATTGCCATTGCCAAAGCCAGCATTTGATGTACAAATAATAATTGTATTTTTAAAGTTGATGACATTACCTTGACCATCAGTCAAATTACCATCATCCATTACTTGTAATAACAATGTTAAAATTTGTGGATTTGCTTTTTCGATTTCATCAAATAGAATGACTGAGTATGGATTACGGCGTACTTTTTCAGTTAACGTGTTTGAATTGTCATCATAACCGACATAACCAGCAGTTGTACCAATCATTTTTGAAACAGCTGTTGTGTCACTATATTCACTCATATCAAGTCGAATCAGTGCATCTTTATTACCAAATAGATCAATTGCTAATTGTTTAGCAAGCTCTGTTTTACCAACACCAGTAGGGCCAACAAATAGGAAACTGCCAATTGGGCGGTTGCCGTCATCAAACCCAGCACGATTACGGCGAATTGCACGTGAAACCATTTCTACAGCTTGATCTTGACCTATGATTTTACTTCTTAAACGATTAGAAATATTTTTTAAACGTTCAATATCGTTATCATCCATTTGAGAAACTGGAATACCAGTTAATCGTTGAATAGTATCTGAAATATCATGAACTGTAGCAACAGCAGTATGTTCACCATTACTATTTTCTAATTTATCTTGTAATGATTTGATTTCATTTTGAATGTCGTCAGCTTTTTTATATTCTTCAGCACTTACCGCTTTACGTTTATCATTTTCTAATTCAGAAATTCGTTTTTCAGTTTCAACTTTATCGACAGCTGGACTTTGCGCAGATAAATGTGCTGCTGTAATATCTAACACATCGATTGCTTTATCTGGTAATAATCGTTGTGGAATATATTGAATTGATAAGTCAACACATGCTTTTAATACGTCATCTGGTAATTTTACTTGATGGTGTTCTTCGAATTTTTCGCGAATACCTTTTAAAATTTCAACAGTATCTTTAGCGCTTGGTTCATTAACAAGTACTTCATTAAATCTGCGCGTTAATGCAGCATCTTTAAGAATATTGTTTCGATATTCATCTTGTGTTGTTGCACCAATAATTGAAATTTCACCACGACTTAATGCAGGTTTCAAAATATCAGATAACCCTTTGCTACCTGAATCACTTCCTGTGGCACCTGAACCGATAATTTGATGGATTTCATCAAAGAATAATACGGCATTTTGTGAAGATTTAACACCTTCGATTAATTTTTGAATATTTTCTTCAAAAGCACCACGATATTGCGTTCCAGCTTCTAATGATGAAATATCTACAGAAATAATTTCTTTGTCTTTGATTGCTGCTGGTACATTTCCTTCAACGATTGCCTGTGCTAAACCTTCAACAATCGCAGTTTTACCAACACCAGCTTCTCCAACTAATATAGGATTGTTTTTAGTTCGTCTACTTAAGACTTCAGCAGTTTCTTGAATTTCTTTATCACGACCAATGACTGGATCTAATAAACCGTCACGTGCTTCTTGCGTAAGGTTACGACCAATTTGTTCTAAATAATTGCCGTTGCCACCTTGTTGCCCTTGTTGTCTTTGTGCTGCTTGTTGAAAAGCTTGCGCACTTTGTTCAGCAGAGTGATTGCCACCTTGTTGTGTGAGTTGCGCTAGTTCTTCAGGTGAAACTTCTTTACCATTAATATAGTACTTTTTGTTACCGACTTGATTTGAACCTTGCATATCTTGCATCATTCTTCGGAAAATTGAATCAAAGTCGCTATTGAAAAAACCGTTATTCATATAACATCACCTCTAAATTTTTTTGAACTAAACAAAAAAGAAAATACTTTTGAAGCGTTATGCAAACTATAAACAATTGCTCTTATATTTTTCCACTAATAATAGATGATTAAACAGAATATTTTTAAAACTTTATGAATATTGTGTGTTATTTTTAATAAGTAATTATAGGTTTAATAAAATATTAAGGATTCATTGCATTTTCAATATTTTAATTTAAGATTTGGTTTACAAAGTAAGAGGTTAGCGCGTGTAGTAAGATATGTAACTGTATATTGCAGCAAAGTGATAGCTGGTATTACGTGTTTATATACGTAATTGACGACTTATTTATTTTTAAAAAATGTGAACATGAATATTTTCTAAATTAACAATTAAGGCGTATGATTAGAAAAAGGGGGCATTTTTATGGAGTATAAGAGTTACTATGATTCGCCTGTAGGACGATTGGAACTTGTGAGTGATGGGGGAAGTCTGACCGCTGTTTTGTTTGAAAATCAACAAGGTGATAGTACTAGGGAAGAAAATACGTCTTTAGCGATATTTAGAGAGGCGACACAGTGGTTAGACGCGTATTTTAAAGGTGACAATCCTGAAATCACAATACCTTTAAAGCCAACAGGTAGTCATTTTCAACAGTGTGTTTGGAATGAATTAAGACAGGTTCCTTATGGGACTCTAACAACGTATGGTGCTATTGCCAAAAAAGTAGGCAAGCTGCTTAACAAGCCAAAAATGTCAGCCCAAGCGGTTGGAGGTGCAGTCGGAAGTAATCCATTATCTATTATCGTGCCATGTCATCGTGTTGTCGGTAAAACGGGTAGCTTAACAGGGTTCGGTGGAACGATTAATAATAAAATTAAGCTGTTAGAGTTGGAGAATATCGATATGTCAAAGCTTTATGTACCAAAACATAGCACGAAGCCGTAACGTATAAAGGATCCAGGCATTAGGAAAACTTCAATAATGTGTCAAACAGGCTTAGCTAATTCATTCAATACGAAGTGTTATAAATAGAGAACAGCAGTAAGACGATTTCAATGAGAAGCTGTCTTACTGCTGTTTTTAGGTTATATTTAAATGCTTTCAAATACACAGATTACTCTGGTCTGTGATATTCGCGAACGTTATTTTCAATATTTGATAAGTAGAAAATATGACGATCTTCATGAACAGCATCTTGTTCTTCGTCAAATTCAACGTCATCAAAACGTTTGAAGAATGTTTCATATGCATCAACAGATACTTCAGTACGGTTATTTAATAATGCTTTATGTGCAGCTTGATCTAAATGATCTTTGTAGCCTTCAACTAATGTCGCACTATAAAATTCACCAACTGAACCTGAGCCATAACTGAATAAACCGATTGTTTCACCAGCTTGTAAATCACGATTTTCAAGTAATGATATTAGGCTTAAATATAATGATCCAGTATAAATATTACCGACATAACGGTTATAATCTACAGCATCTTCATATCCTGAACGTAAACGCTCTTGAGTTGTTTCATCAGCGTTATCAATGATTGACTCTAATGCCTTTTTACCCATTTTTGTAAATGGAACATGGAAGCATAGAGATGCGAAGTCAGCTAGCGACTTACCTTGACGTTTTGCGTATTCATTCCAGCTTTGTTGGAATGAGCGGATATAAGCATCTTTAGATAATGCACCATCAACTAATGGATATTTATGTCCAGTTGGACGCCAGAAATCATAAACGTCTTCAGTGTAAGCAACAGCATCTTCATTTAATGCCAAAATGCTTGGATTATGTGCAATAACCATCGCAACTGCGCCAGCACCTTGTGTTGGCTCGCCGCCTGAATTCAATCCATAACGTGCTGTATCTGTAGCAATAACTAATACTTTTTCATTCGGTCTAGTTGCTAAATAATCTTTAGCTAATTGAATTGCTGGTGTTGCAGCATAACAAGCTTCTTTCATTTCAAAGCAACGTGCAAAAGGTTGAATACCTAATAAGTTGTGAATTTGAACAGCGGCTGCTTTAGCAGCATCAACTGCTGATTCAGTTGCCACAATTACCATACCAATTTTCTTTTTGTCTTCGTCTGTTATAATGTCCTTAGCAGCATTAGCGCCCATTGAAACGATGTCTTGGTTTACAGGACTAACAGCCATTTCAGTTTGACCAATACCAATTAAAAATTTGTTTGGATCTACTTGGCGTGCTTCTGCTAATTTAGCCATGTCTACATAGTACTTTGGAACGTAAAAGTTTATTTTATCGATACCTATTGTCATAAGGTTTTACATCCTTTCAAATTTATAAAAGCAACACTTGTATCATATCAGAATATGCTAATTTTATACAAAGAAATATACTAAATTTAAAAATGATTTGTCGTTTCTTGTAAGCGTTTTAATTTACCTTGTTTTATTTTAAAGTCAAAACGACAATTATTCAATTGAATTTTAAGACGAATGACGTTATTTTGTGGTAAAAATAGTAGTGATTGAAATGTTAAAAATTATGTGAAGTAAAAGGAGTACGTCCATGCAAAATTTAGATAAGAATTTTCGACATTTATCTCGTAAAGAAAAGTTACAACAATTGGTTGATAAGCAATGGTTATCAGAAGAACAATTCGACATTTTACTGAATCATCCATTAATCGATGAAGAAGTAGCCAATAGTTTAATTGAAAATGTCATCGCGCAAGGTGCATTACCCGTTGGATTATTACCGAATATCATTGTGGACGATAAGGCATATGTTGTACCTATGATGGTGGAAGAGCCTTCAGTTGTCGCTGCAGCTAGTTATGGTGCAAAGCTAGTGAATCAGACTGGCGGATTTAAAACGGTATCTTCTGAACGTATTATGATAGGTCAAATCGTCTTTGATGGCGTTGACGATACTGAAAAATTATCAGCAGACATTAAAGCTTTAGAAAAGCAAATTCATAAAATTGCGGATGAGGCATATCCTTCTATTAAAGCGCGTGGTGGTGGTTACCAACGTATAGCGATTGATACATTTCCTGAGCAACAGTTACTATCTTTAAAAGTATTTGTTGATACGAAAGATGCTATGGGCGCTAATATGCTTAATACGATTTTAGAGGCCATAACTGCATTTTTAAAAAATGAATTTCCGCAAAGCGACATTTTAATGAGTATTTTATCCAATCATGCAACAGCGTCCGTTGTTAAAGTTCAAGGCGAAATTGATGTTAAAGATTTAGCAAGGGGCGAGAGAACTGGAGAAGAGGTTGCCAAACGAATGGAACGTGCTTCTGTATTGGCACAAGTAGATATTCATCGTGCAGCAACACATAATAAAGGTGTTATGAATGGCATACATGCTGTTGTTTTAGCAACAGGAAATGATACGCGTGGTGCAGAAGCAAGTGCGCATGCATACGCAAGTCGTGACGGACAGTATCGTGGTATTGCTACATGGCGTTACGATCAAGATCGTCAACGATTGATTGGTACAATTGAAGTGCCTATGACATTGGCAATTGTTGGGGGTGGTACGAAAGTATTACCAATAGCTAAAGCTTCATTAGAGCTACTAAATGTAGAGTCAGCACAAGAATTAGGTCATGTAGTTGCTGCCGTTGGTTTAGCGCAAAACTTTGCAGCATGTCGCGCGCTTGTGTCAGAAGGTATTCAACAAGGTCATATGAGTTTACAATATAAATCATTAGCTATTGTTGTAGGAGCAAAAGGTGATGAAATTGCTAAAGTAGCTGAAGCTTTGAAAAAAGAACCCCGTGCAAATACACAAGCAGCGGAACGTATTTTACAAGATTTAAGAAGCCAACAATAGTAAATTGCAAATAGCGATTTTAAAGAAAAGTTTAGGTCAGTCCATCGTAGCGCTTAGATAAATTAATATGAACAAAAATAAAAACTTCTATCACACGCATACAGGAAATTGAAGCGTTCGTGATAGAAGTTTTTTGATTAGTAAATATAGTTAAAGTTACGTGCTGCCTTTTTGCTTAGTACACGTGTATTGTATTTTAATGGGCGATAAAAGTTGTATTCTGAAACTTTAATACTACCGTTTTTATATACTTGTTCAACAACTGCGACATGTCCATAATATCCTGCAGTTGATTGCATGACAGCAAATTTTCTTGGTGTACGACCAGTCGCATATTTTGATTTACGTGCATTGTAATACCAATTTTTAGCATTGCCCCATCTATTAGAAACAGGTTTACCGACTTGTGCGCGACGTTTAAATGCCCACCATGTACATTGGTTTTTACTATAATAATTAACTGCGGCATGCGATTGATGCGTTTGTTCGACGGATTGATAAGTGAAATCTGCTGAGAAAAGTACTGCAAAAGCAATTAATAAACGAATTAGTATCTTTTTATATTCCATTTTTATCTCCCAAGTTAATTTTTTTCTTTATTCAACGTTAATTATGATAACAAATTTTTTTTAGAAAACAATGTAAGCAATCAACAATAAAAGTAACTGTAATGAAGTTGTCATATAAAGTGTTGAATTGTAATAAAAATGGATTTTTTCATAAAATGTAGAAATTCATGTATTTAACAATTAATTGTCATAGTGATACAAGGATGTCAGGATTGATTAACAGCGGATATTAGTGGGAAAATATAAAATGATTTAAAAGAAAAGGTACGTGGTTCTATAACTGAAAGAAAATAGCAATCACAATATACTAAATGTAGCAATAACATTAAAAATAGCGCCCTGCAATCAGAGCGCTAACATGAGATGATGTGACTCCATGTATTCATGTATCATTGTACATTTGTGAATTGGTTGAAAACTGATAGTGCCCGTTTAATTACAGGTACTGAGATGCTTTCAGGACATGGATTTGTTCGAAAATATGACAATATTTCACTATGGCTCTTCACTTCTCTAGGGAAATTGCTATCTTGATTAATCCAATCAACCAATTCACCTAATGGTGTGTCATCACCAAGAAAACTTTGCATAAATTCGTAAAAGCTCAATACCTCACCTCGATTAATATACTTGAGCCATTAATATAATACCATAAAAGAATGTGTATTTTACATAAAACTTTTTATAAAGCAATTTTATAAATCTAAATTTATTGAATGTTTAAGAAGTTGTGTATAATGAAATAAACGTGTTGAAATAGTTAGGATGATGTTAGTGGATATCAAACATATGAAATATTTTATTGAAGTCGTTAAGCAAGGAGGCATGACTAATGCTTCCAAATCATTATATATTGCACAACCTACAATTAGTAAAGCAATTAAAGATATTGAAAATGAAATGGGCACGCCCTTATTTGATAGAAGTAAAAGACATTTAATTCTTACCGATGCAGGTCAAATTTTTTATGAGAAAAGTAAAGAAATTGTTGCACTGTATGATTATTTACCATCTGAAATGGAACGCTTGAATGGACTGGAAACAGGACATATAAACATGGGCATGTCGGCAGTCATGAATATGAAGATTCTTATCAATATTCTTGGTGCATTCCATCAACAATATCCAAATGTTACATATAATTTGATAGAAAATGGCGGTAAAACAATTGAACAGCAAATTATCAATGATGAAGTAGATATAGGCGTGACCACTTTGCCAGTCGATCATCATATTTTCGATTATACTACCCTAGATAAGGAAGATTTGCGACTTATCGTGAGCAGAGAGCATCGACTCGCAAAATATGAAACTGTTAAATTCGAAGATTTAGCAGGTGAAGACTTCATTTTATTTAATAAAGACTTTTACTTGAATGATAAAATTATTGAAAATGCTAAAAACGTTGGCTTTGTTCCGAATACTGTAGCGCAAATTTCACAATGGCATGTTATAGAAGATTTAGTTACGAATGAATTAGGTATTAGTATTTTACCAACATCAATTTCAGAGCAACTAAATGGAGATGTGAAGCTGCTACGCATTGAAGATGCTCATGTACATTGGGAATTAGGTGTTGTTTGGAAGAAGGATAAACAATTAAGTCATGCCACAACGAAATGGATAGAATTTTTGAAAGACCGTTTAGGCTAACATATTAATAAAGCACTCATTATTTAAGGCGCATCATTACGTGGGTCATTGAAATAATGAGTGTTTTTTTGTGAAAATGAAGTGAAATTTAGAGAGCGTTTCCATAGAAAATAGTAATACAAACTATAAAAAAAGAGTATTTTTATATTGTGTACGCCATCTTTATAATAGTTATTGTAACAATTTAGACATATTTAGAAAGGGATGGCGCCATGCACAAAGTCCAATTAATAATCAAACTACTACTACAACTAGGAATCATCATTGTGATTACTTATATTGGCACAGAAATTCAAAAGATTTTTCATCTTCCCTTAGCCGGCAGTATTGTTGGTCTATTTTTATTTTATTTACTATTACAATTTAAGATTGTACCGCTAACTTGGGTAGAAGACGGTGCAAACTTTTTATTAAAGACGATGGTCTTTTTCTTCATACCGTCAGTTGTAGGTATTATGGATGTTGCTTCCGAAATTACGCTAAATTATATACTCTTTTTCGCAGTCATTATCATAGGAACATGTATCGTTGCATTATCTTCAGGTTATATTGCTGAAAAAATGTCTGTTAAACATAAACATCGTAAAGGTGTAGACGCTTATGAATGATTACGTGCAAGCCTTATTAATGATTTTGTTGACTGTCGTTTTATATTATTTCGCTAAAAGGTTACAACAAAAATATCCGAACCCATTTTTGAATCCAGCATTAATTGCATCTTTAGGAATTATTTTTGTCTTACTTATCTTTGGAATTAGTTATAACGGGTATATGAAAGGTGGCAGTTGGATCAACCATATTTTAAACGCAACGGTCGTATGTTTAGCGTACCCACTTTATAAAAATAGAGAGAAAATTAAAGACAATGTCTCTATCATTTTTGCAAGTGTATTAACTGGCGTCATGCTGAATTTCATGTTAGTGTTCTTAACACTTAAAGCATTTGGCTATTCTAAAGACGTCATTGTAACGTTATTGCCCCGATCTATAACAGCCGCAGTAGGTATCGAAGTGTCACATGAACTAGGTGGTACAGATACGATGACCGTACTTTTTATTATCACAACGGGTTTAATCGGTAGTATTTTAGGTTCGATGTTATTAAGATTTGGAAGATTTGAATCTTCTATCGCCAAAGGTTTAACGTATGGGAATGCGTCACATGCATTTGGCACAGCTAAAGCACTAGAAATGGATATTGAATCCGGTGCATTTAGTTCAATTGGGATGATTTTAACTGCAGTTATTAGTTCAGTGTTAATACCTGTTCTAATTTTATTATTCTATTAATTTAGATATTTAAAATGATAGACAGAAAGGGAGGCTATTAGTAATAATGGCAAAAATAAAAGCAAATGAAGCATTAGTTAAAGCATTACAAGCATGGGATATAGATCACTTGTATGGTATTCCAGGAGACTCAATCGACGCAGTAGTCGATAGTTTACGTACAGTGAGAGATCAATTTAAATTTTATCATGTACGTCATGAAGAAGTAGCAAGCTTAGCGGCTGCTGGTTACACAAAATTAACTGGTAAAATCGGTGTGGCATTAAGTATCGGTGGCCCTGGTTTAATTCATTTATTAAATGGTATGTATGATGCCAAAATGGATAATGTACCGCAATTAATATTATCTGGACAAACGAATAGTACAGCACTTGGAACGAAAGCATTCCAAGAAACAAATTTACAAAAATTATGTGAAGATGTAGCCGTTTATAATCACCAAATTGAAAAAGGTGACAATGTGTTTGAAATTGTTAACGAAGCAATTCGTACGGCATATGAACAAAAAGGTGTAGCTGTTGTTATTTGTCCTAACGACTTATTAACTGAAAAAATTAAAGATACAACGAATAAACCAGTAGATACATCAAGACCAACTGTTGTATCACCAAAATATAAAGACATTAAAAAAGCGGTTAAATTAATCAATAAGAGTAAAAAGCCGGTTATGTTGATTGGTGTTGGTGCAAAACATGCGAAAGATGAGCTACGTGCGTTTGTTGAAGCGGCAAAAATTCCGGTCGTTCATTCATTACCTGCTAAGACAATCTTACCGGATGACCATCCATACAGTATTGGTAACTTAGGTAAAATAGGTACAAAAACCTCATATCAGACAATGCAGGATGCAGATTTACTAATTATGGTAGGTACAAACTATCCATATGTAGATTACTTACCTAAGAAAAATATTAAAGCAATCCAAATCGACACAAATCCTAAAAATATCGGACATCGTTTTAATATTAATGTAGGAATTGTTGGAGACAGTAAAATTGCATTGCATCAGTTAACTGAAAATATTAAACATGTTGCGGAAAGACCATTTTTAAACAAAACGTTAGAACGTAAAGCGGTTTGGGATAAATGGATGGAACAAGATAAAAATAATAATAGCAAACCATTACGTCCAGAACGTTTAATGGCATCAATTAACAAATTTATTAAAGATGATGCAGTAATTTCAGCAGATGTTGGTACTGCAACAGTTTGGTCTACACGTTATTTAAATCTTGGTGTGAACAACAAGTTCATCATTTCAAGTTGGTTAGGTACAATGGGTTGCGGTCTTCCAGGAGCTATGGCATCAAAAATTGCATATCCAAATAGACAAGCGATTGCCATTGCTGGTGACGGTGCATTCCAAATGGTAATGCAAGACTTCGCTACAGCAGTACAATATGATTTACCTTTAACTGTATTTGTACTTAATAACAAACAGTTAGCATTTATTAAATATGAACAACAAGCAGCTGGTGAATTAGAATATGCAGTTGATTTTTCTGATATGGATCATGCAAAATTTGCTGAGGCAGCAGGTGGTAAAGGTTATACAATTAAGAGTGCTAGCGAAGTAGATGCTATAGTCGAAGAGGCATTAGCACAAGATGTACCAACGATTGTAGATGTATATGTTGATCCTAATGCTGCGCCATTACCAGGTAAAATTGTAAATGAAGAAGCGCTTGGTTATGGTAAGTGGGCATTTAGATCAATTACTGAAGATAAGCATTTAGATTTAGATCAAATTCCACCAATTTCAGTGGCAGCAAAACGTTTCTTATAACTGATTTAAAGGTTATCACAATTGAATTGAACTATAAAAACGGTAATTTCTATTTCAACAAAATGGGAATTGCCGTTTTGTTTATTTATCACAAATGATCGTACTGAATTGATGATAAAATTGTGAAAAAGTTGTTGAAAACGCTTTTACAAATATGTATAATAGCTATGAATTAGATATCACTTGCGTGTTACTGGTAATGCAGGCATGAGCAAACAACCGCACTATGAGAATAGTCTTGTTTGTTCATGCCTGCTTTTTTTGTACATGGAAGCGGAAATTGAGATAGGGGATGTTTATATGTTTAAGAAATTGTTTGGACAATTGCAACGTATCGGTAAAGCATTAATGTTACCTGTTGCGATTTTACCAGCAGCTGGTATTTTATTAGCGTTTGGTAACGCAATGCACAACGAACAATTAGTAGAAATTGCACCATGGTTAAAAAACGATATCATTGTAATGATTTCGTCGGTCATGGAAGCAGCAGGACAAGTTGTATTTGATAACTTGCCATTATTATTTGCAGTTGGTACAGCACTTGGATTAGCAGGAGGAGACGGTGTTGCAGCATTAGCAGCGCTAGTAGGTTACTTAATTATGAATGCAACAATGGGGAAAGTGTTGCACATTACAATTGATGACATTTTCTCATATGCCAAAGGGGCAAAAGAATTAAGTCAAGCAGCGAAAGAACCAGCACATGCTTTAGTATTAGGTATTCCAACGTTACAAACGGGTGTGTTTGGTGGTATTATCATGGGTGCTTTAGCCGCATGGTGTTACAACAAATTTTATAATATTACACTACCACCATTTTTAGGATTCTTTGCAGGTAAACGATTTGTACCGATTGTGACATCGGTCGTAGCAATCGCAACAGGTGTGCTTTTAAGCTTTGCGTGGCCACCAATTCAAGATGGATTAAATAGTTTATCGAATTTCTTATTAAATAAAAATTTAACATTAACAACGTTTATATTCGGTATTATTGAACGCTCATTAATTCCATTTGGTTTACATCATATTTTCTATTCACCGTTCTGGTTTGAATTCGGAAGTTATACAAATCACGCAGGTGAATTGGTTCGTGGTGACCAACGTATTTGGATGGCACAATTGAAAGATGGCGTACCATTTACTGCTGGTGCATTTACTACTGGTAAATATCCATTTATGATGTTTGGTTTACCAGCGGCGGCATTTGCTATTTATAAAAATGCACGACCAGAACGTAAAAAAGTCGTGGGTGGTTTAATGTTATCAGCAGGATTAACTGCATTTTTAACTGGTATCACTGAGCCATTAGAATTTTCATTCTTATTTGTAGCACCAGTACTTTATGGAATTCACGTATTATTAGCTGGTACATCATTCTTAGTAATGCATTTATTAGGCGTTAAAATTGGTATGACATTCTCAGGTGGTTTCATAGATTATATTTTATATGGTTTATTAAACTGGGATCGTTCACACGCATTATTAGTTATTCCAGTCGGTATTGTATATGCTATCGTGTATTACTTCTTATTCGACTTTGCAATTCGTAAGTTTAAATTGAAAACACCAGGTCGTGAAGATGAAGAAACTGAAATTCGTAACTCTAGTGTCGCAAAATTACCATTTGATGTCTTAGATGCAATGGGTGGAAAAGAAAACATTAAACATTTAGATGCATGTATTACACGTCTACGCGTAGAAGTGGTTGATAAATCAAAAGTAGATGTAGCAGGTATTAAAGCTTTAGGCGCATCAGGTGTATTAGAAGTTGGAAACAATATGCAAGCTATCTTTGGTCCAAAATCAGATCAAATTAAACATGATATGGCCAAGATTATGAGTGGTGAAATTACGAAACCAAGTGAAACGACAGTGACTGAAGAAATGTCAGATGAACCAGTTCACGTAGAAGCACTTGGAACAACAGACATCTATGCACCAGGTATCGGTCAAATCATTCCATTATCAGAAGTACCTGATCAAGTATTCGCTGGTAAAATGATGGGTGATGGTGTTGGCTTTATCCCTGAAAAAGGTGAAATTGTAGCACCGTTTGATGGTACAGTGAAAACAATCTTCCCTACGAAACATGCGATAGGATTAGAATCTGAAAGTGGCGTCGAAGTACTTATTCATATTGGTATCGATACAGTGAAACTGAATGGTGAAGGATTCGAAAGTCTGATTAACGTTGATGAAAAAGTAACACAAGGTCAACCATTAATGAAAGTGAATTTAGCATACTTGAAAGCACACGCACCAAGCATCGTTACACCAATGATTATTACAAATCTTGAAAATAAAGAACTTGTCATTGAAGATGTACAAGATGCTGATCCAGGTAAGCTAATTATGACAGTCAAATAATGATTAAAAATGAAACAGCATATCAAATGAATGAACTTTTAGTCATTCGTAGTGCGTATGCGAAGTAGCGAGTTGAAAGAGAATACGTTACAAAAGGCAGTAGCTTAAAATGAAGCTACTGCCTTTTTAGTGCGCAATGATGTATAGCAATGGCATAGATGTTAGTTTGGGGGATAGAAAGTAGGGATTGTACTTTTTGTACATTTTAGAAAAATGCATCTTCACGACTAGTCAAATTAATAACGTCATTGAAAAGTTTGATTTTCCGTAATAAAGTTCAATTGCTTGTATTTTTATCATGAAAGTAATAAAAATAAATTAACATGATTTTAAATCTATTTGTAAGATAAGGAGATTTGTCATTATGACAACAGAAGGTCTATTAGTTGCAGAGAAAGAAATCGAAGTGAATGGTTACGACATTGATGCGATGGGTGTCGTTAGTAATATCGTTTATATTAGATGGTTCGAAGATTTGAGAACAGCGTTTATTAATCAGCACATGAATTACTCAACAATGATCAATCAAGGCATTTCACCTATACTTATGAAAACGGAAGCAGAGTATAAAGTACCTGTCACAATACATGACAAACCAGTAGGTCGTATTTACTTAGTTAAAGCAAGCAAGATGAAATGGGTGTTTCAGTTTGAAATTGTGTCCGCACATGGCGTGCATTGTATTGGTACACAGACAGGCGGTTTTTACAGATTGAGCGATAAGAAGATAACCTCTGTGCCACAAGTGTTTCAAGACATTTTAGCAACAAAATAATGACTTCATTTTAAAATATAAAAAGTAAGAAGGTGTTCGAAATGGTTAAGCAATTAAATAGTGTCGAAGCATTCCGTGAATTTATTCATCAATATCCGTTAGCAGTTGTACATGTCATGCGCGATCAGTGTAGCGTGTGTCATGCCGTTTTACCACAAATTGAAGACTTGATGCAATCATATCCCAATGTGCCATTAGCTGTGATTAATCAAAGTCAGGTGGAAGCTATTGCTGGAGAATTAAATATTTTCACTGTACCTGTGGATTTAATTTTTATGAATGGAAAAGAAATGCATCGTCAAGGGCGTTTTATCGATATGCAACGTTTTGAACATCATCTTAAGCAAATGAATGATAGTGTAAATAACGATGTCGATGAGCATTAATATCGCAAATGATTAGCATTGCTAAGATTATGTAGACATCATAACTTATTTCCCAGTAAATATTGGTAGTAATAAGAATCAGCATGGTACAGTAGAACTATAGTAGAAATCATCAAAGAGGAGTGACGACAAATGCGTAAAAAATGGTCTACACTTGCGTTTGGATTTTTAGTAGCAGCATACGCACATATTAGAATTAAAGAAAAACGCAGTGTGAAAAGTTATATGTTAGAACAAGGTATACGATTATCTAGAGCTAAGCGTCGTTTTATGTATAAAGAAGAAGCGATGAAAGCATTAGAAAAAATGGCGCCACAGACAGCAGGTGAATATGAGGGCACCAATTATCAGTTTAAGATGCCAGTAACAGTGGATAAGCACTACGGTTCAACCGTTTATACCGTTAATGATAAACAAGATAAGCATCAACGTGTTGTATTATACGCACATGGAGGTGCATGGTTCCAAGACCCACTTAAAATTCACTTCGAATTTATTGATGAACTTGCAGAAACACTCAATGCTAAAGTCATCATGCCAGTATATCCGAAGATTCCGCATCAAGATTATCAAGCGACGTATGTGCTTTTTGAAAAGTTATACCATGATTTATTGAATCAAGTAGCAGATTCTAAACAAATCGTTGTAATGGGTGACTCTGCGGGCGGTCAAATTGCTTTATCATTTGCTCAATTGTTAAAAGAAAAACATATTGTGCAACCAGGACATATTGTATTAATTTCACCAGTTTTAGATGCAACGATGCAGCATCCTGAAATTCCTGACTACTTAAAGAAAGACCCAATGGTAGGTGTGGATGGCAGTGTGTTCTTAGCTGAACAATGGGCAGGGGACACACCTTTAGATAACTACAAAGTATCACCAATTAATGGTGACTTAGATGGTTTAGGTCGTATTACATTAACTGTTGGCACAAAAGAAGTACTGTACCCAGATGCTTTGAACTTATCGCAATTGTTGAGTGCAAAAGGTATCGAACATGACTTTATACCTGGATATTACCAATTCCATATTTATCCAGTATTTCCGATACCAGAGCGCCGACGCTTTTTATACCAAGTGAAAAATATTATTAATTAAAATAAAAAACTCTGATATCACATAAAAGGTAGCTACGTTGTTAAAAATAGTTACTTGCTAAAGTGATTATCAGAGTTTTCTTATTCATCTAATGCTTCAGGTTGTCTTTTAAGTGATAGTAATAAAATTAAAATCATAATAAGAATGATGCCTACGATTTGAAATGGTTTGAATGCCACATGTAACCATAGACTGCTTGCGATAACGGCTACGACAGGTTCAACAGTTCCGAATAATGTTGTTTCTTTCGCTGATATGTATTGTAAACTGTCGATAAAGAAATAAAATGCGAGTGCGGTACCACCGATAATACCAAAGATTAAAAATAATATAATTGATATGTCCCATTTAGTGATATCAATGTGCCAAATTGGATGGCGTAAATTCATCGCAACACCAGAAATAAGCATTGCCCACCCGACAATTAGAATCGAACCGAAGCGGTTAAGTAGGTCTGAAGGATAAATTGTGTAAAAAGCGAGTGCTACACCAGCTAAAATACCCCAGAATAAACTTGCAGGATTGACGACTAAATTAGAAAATGAACCATTCGTTAATAATAAAAATGTTCCTAATAGTGTCATGATAATAGCAAGCACATCAAATAATGTTAGTTTTGCAACGCCTCTTATGACAAACCAAATAATAATATAAACTGGCGCAATGTATTGTAGTAATGTTGCAATCGCAGCATTACCTGTATTAATAGATGCCATATAAGCATATTGTACAACTAACATGCCCAGTATACTGAAGATAAGTAATTTGCCTAACATACGTCGATCTTGGAATACGCTAAATATAGAACGTTTGGGTTGCATCATTTTGTACATAATAAGTAAGAAAACACCACTGACTACAAGTCGAGCAGTGACGTACCAATCGACATTAATATTCTTATATTTGAACAAGAAATCAGAAACAGTACCACCTAATCCCCATAAACAAGCACCGACAATGGCAAGTATAATTCCTTTTAAACGCAAAGCTGAATGATTATTCGCCAAGTATCTCACCCCTTTAAAACTTAACACCAACAACATAAAATATGTCGGTGTATGATAATGATTTAATTCATTATATCGACTTTTAAGAAAGAGTGAAATGAGAAAATAAAAAAATCATCTAAGATGTAGTGGTCTAGATGATAGATAAATGAATCGATATGGGAAATGAATGTTGAAACACAGAGGATAAACTATTTAAATGAGATTTCAGGAAGACTCAAATGTTTTTGCGTAAGAGATCCATGATGAGAATGCTGACTATCTAACACGAAATGTGATACATCATGTCCAGTCATACTCGTATATAAAATAATGACTAAATAAGAAGTGAACGTTATAAAGATAAGTGCTAAATAGATAGAAATTGCAACTTTAACGGAATGACTCAATTGCACCTTTATCGCCTCCACTAAGTTATACTAAATATTTTCATCTTCAGTATAACCAGCCATTGTTAAGTTGATGTAAATTTAGCTTTAAAAAAAGTAAAGATTCAACCTATAGACTATCATCATTCCTATCAGAAAACTAAAAATAATATCCTACTTTAATTATCTTATTGCAAATATATGTGTAATAAGTTATTTTTGAATATAGTGTGCGGTTTTATAAACACAGCACAAAAACAAAAAATAAATAGTTCGAAAGATAAAGTGTATAAATATTAAAGATTTTTAGAAATATTACTCACTTTCAGATGTAAAAAAGTTATCAAAAAACTGTCACACAACTGTTTGAAATATAGAGTAAAAAGTTAATTAGTAAATATTAATGACAACATAAGTAGTTTTTGAAACAATCCATTTTAAAAATCTTTCACAAATATGAAATATTTCACTTAAATATTTGATTTGATAACAGATAAAAGTTGAAAACGTTTTCTTAAGGGTGTACGATGTTTATGGTCTGAAAATAAAATAAACATAGAGAGAGGTTTTTGGGAAATGGATATTCTGTTAGGTGTAGGCACATTAGTCTTGGTTTTAGTGATCATGACGCTATTTTTAAAGTATGCACCGTACGGTAAACAAGGACTACAAGCATTATCCGGTGCAGCTTGTGCGACATTTCTACCACAAGCATTCTTAAGTTACGCTATTGGTGGCGTATTTGATATTAAATTTCTACAAGATATTGGGGATTTAGCAGGAAGTTTAAGCGGTATCGCAGTAGGTATTCTAACGTGCTTAAACTTAGGCGTTGCACCAGTATTTGCGGTTATTGTTGGTTTAGTATTACATGACTTTAAATTATTACCAGCATTCATCGCAGCTTATGGCGTAGCTTTTTTAATTAAATGGATTGAAAAGAAAGTTCCAGAAGGCTTGGACTTAATTGTGGTGATCTTATTTGCACCAGCAATTGCTTTCGGACTTGCATCAATCATTACACCTGGTGTGCTAGCAACATTAAAACAAATAGGTAGTGCTGTCACTGCGGTAGGTGATAACAATCCATATGCATTAGCGGTCATTTTAGGACTAGTGATTCCTGTTACAGGTATGACACCGCTAAGTTCAATGGTATTAACAAGTTTATTAGGACTGACAGGTGTTCCTATGGCTATTGGAGCACTAACATGTACAGGTAGCTCATTTGTTAACCTTATTTTATTCCGAAAATTAAACATTGGTGGACCGTCAAAAGCATTTGCAGTTTGTATTGAGCCATTGACGCAAATTGATTTAATAGCGCAATATCCAGTACAACTATATGGTACAAATGCACTGATTGGGGTCGTCAACGCATGTATCGTGACATTTAGCGGACTAGTAATAGGTGTCAAAGGTATGGCAACACCAATTGCAGGCGCCATCGTATTGTTTGGCTTTAATAATGCAGTGACATCAATTGTAACAATCGCAACAGTGATTATTGTCAGCATTGTCTTAGCCTATATTATTGGAACACTAATTAATAAGTTTAATTTAATGAATATCAACTTTAAAATGCCGAGCAAAAAGAATCATATTAAGGAGAGTGTTTAATTATGGCAAAGAGCTATGATTATCAAAGTGCTTTCGATATTATCGGACCAGTTATGATGGGCCCTTCAAGTTCTCATACGGCTGGTGCAGTAAAGATTGGGAATTCAGCACGCGCAATATTGGGAGATATTCCTAAAAATATTGAAATACATTATTATGAATCATTTGCTCAAACACACCAAGGACATGGTACAGATGTCGCTATTGTGGGTGGAGCAATGGGATATTCAACATTTGATAACCGAATTAAATCTTCATTAGAAATTGCAGCTGATGATGGTATTAAAATAGATATCATCGAAGAAGAAGGCGATAGTATTGGTCAACATCCAAACTGTGCTTATATCAAATCATCTCGTAATGATGGTCGCTACATTGAAATTATCGGTATTTCAATCGGTGGTGGTACAATTAAAATTAAAGGTATTCATATAAATGGACTAGAAGTAGATTTAAATCATGGATTACCAATTTTAGTTGTTGACGGAAATATGACTAAAGCACAAGTAAATCATTTCATCAATGATATCAACGATATGAAATTAGACTGTAAAGATGAATTTATTAAGATAGATGAAGATAAATGCTTGGTTGTAATACCATTAAATAAAGCAATCTCAGAATCAACATTAAATACAATTAAAGAGAAATACAGTGACGTAAACGTTTCCTATATAAATTAGAGGGGGAATAAACATGTTTGATTCAATTAGAGAGACTATAGATTATGCCGTAGAAAATAATATGTCATTTGCGGATATCATGGTTAAAGAAGAAATGGAATTAAGCGGTAAATCACGTGATGAAGTGCGAGCGCAAATGAAACAAAATTTAGATGTCATGCGAGACGCAGTAATCAAAGGGACGACAGGTGATGGGGTTGAAAGTGTAACGGGCTACACTGGTCATGATGCTGCTAAACTACGTGATTATAATGAAACACATCATGCTTTGTCTGGATATGAAATGATTGACGCAGTCAAAGGTGCCATTGCAACAAATGAAGTCAATGCTGCGATGGGTATTATTTGTGCAACGCCAACAGCTGGTTCCTCGGGTACCATTCCCGGTGCACTTTTTAAATTAGAAAAAACACATGATTTAACAGAAGAGCAAATGATTGATTTCTTATTCACTTCAGCATTGTTTGGGCGTGTCGTAGCAAACAATGCAAGTGTAGCTGGTGCAACAGGTGGCTGCCAAGCTGAAGTTGGTTCAGCATCTGCAATGGCCGCAGCTGCAGCAGTAGCTATATTCGGAGGATCACCAGAAGCATCCGGGCACGCTATGGCATTAGCGATAAGTAATTTATTAGGTTTAGTTTGTGATCCAGTAGCCGGACTTGTTGAAATTCCTTGTGTTATGAGAAATGCAATTGGTTCGGGTAACGCTTTAATTTCAGCAGATTTAGCATTAGCAGGTATTGAAAGTAGAATCCCTGTTGATGAAGTTATTGAAGCAATGGATAAGGTTGGTCGTAACCTTCCTGCATCATTACGTGAAACTGGATTGGGTGGACTAGCAGGCACACCAACTGGCGAAGCAATTAAACGTAAAATCTTTGGCACAGCTGAAGATATGGTTAAAAATAATTAATGAGATAACAATAAAATATTGATAAAAAAGAAGCATCTGTCTGGATCATTAGTACCAGATAGATGCTTCTTAATTATCTCTGAAGAAGTTGAAAGATTTATGGAAAATGCATACTAATCAAAATAGTGATTGCAAAAGCGTCCCCGTATATCTAAAATAACTTAAAAGGAGTGATGATATGCTAAGACTATCAATCATCTTTATAGCATTCATCATTAACACAACGATTACATATGGATATACGACTGAGGGAACGTGGGTCAATCTATTATTTAAATCTTTATCGCTCAGCATGATTATCGTTTTCATGTTCTACTATATTCGTTTTGTTATTGAGAAAAAGCGTTAAATCAAAGCTATGGGGATAGTATTTGAAAAGAATAAATAAAAGGGACGATGTAAATCAATGTAATATGCTCTACAAAGTTATATTGGCAGTAGTTGACTGAACGAAAATGCGCTTGTAACAAGCTTTTTTCGATTCTAGTCAGGGGCCCCAACACAGAGAATTTCGAAATGAAATTCTACAGGCAATGCGAGTTGGGGTGTGGGCCCCAACACAGAAGCTGACGAAAAATCAGCTTACAATAATGTGCAAGTTGGCGGGGCCCCAACAAAGAGAAATTGGATTCCCAATTTCTACAGACAATGTAAGTTGGGGTGGGACGACGATAAAGAAATACTTTTTCTATAGAAATTAGTATTTCTTATGCATGAGTTTTACTCATGTATTCCTATTTTTAAGTACACATTAGCTGTGGCTAATGTGTAAGAACCACTACATAATAAATCATTAGTGGCTCTTTATCATTTCTGTC